>JALVSJ010000329.1 GCA_027024445.1 Desulfobacterales bacterium | reverse complement strand
GATATATCCAGGACAAATCTGAGCATGGAAGACCTCATAGAGGCTGTAAGTCGCGGCGGGACACCCTTGCAGGAAATAATGTCCACGTACCTTACAAAGAGGGGCCAACTGGTACGCCGAGAAAAGAGCTTTAAAGGAATTGATATAGATCGTCGTGTTGACACCAAAAATAGGGTAAGAGACGAGAAGCGGGCCGATGGTGTAACGGAGCTACTAAGGGATATACTGGATTTTGATAAAAAGTTTGTAGCAGAGTTTATGGCGATCACAAAACCAAAGAAGGGACGAGGCGGGCGCAGACAGGCTCCGCCTACCGAGGTTTTCGGCGTCTCTATTCCGCAGGGAGGCGAAGCAGGTGCAGGAGGCCGCAATAGGGTTAAAGTGACTACGAGCAATTTTGCTCAAATTGTCCATAATGCGGTAAGAACCTTCATGTTGTGCATGAAGACCGACTTGGCGGTTGAGCAGGCTATCAAGGTACTGAAAGAAGGTAAAAAACCCGTCATAGCCCTGGCAAACACCCTTGGTTCTTTCCTTGCATATCAGATAGAGGAAGCAAAAACGTTGAGAGTGGGTGATCCCATTGGGGCGATGACTTACGCTGACGTGCTGAAGAAATACCTTGATGGTTGCCTGACAATCAATATTAAGAAACCTGGAAGCAGACATGGAGAAGCTTACCCGGTAAGACCCGAAGATTTACCACCTGCGCTCCAAGATGCCTACTACAGGGTGCGGGACAAGATTGAGAAATTCACGACTGATATACCCGCAAGCCCCATTGATGCCATACTCAAGGGGCTACATGATGCCGGTTACAAGGTGGCGGAAATAACAGGCCGTGACTATGTTGGCGATCTCGAAGACCCCGCAATGCCAATAAAGAAAAGGACTCCCCAGGAAATAAATGACCGTAACGCCATTATCAGGGGCTTCAATAACGGTGAGATTGATGCGGTCGTGATAAACCAGGCAGGGGCCGCAGGTCTTTCCTTGCACGCCGCGCCAAACTTCAAAGACCAGAAGCCCAGGGTATACCTGGGTGTCCAGGCGGAGCTAAACATAGACACGGAAGTCCAGAAGATGGGCCGCATTAACCGGAAAGGACAAGTTTCTCTTCCCGAGTACCTCTACCTTGACCTTGATTTACCTTCAGAGCTAAGACCCGCCGCCATCCACATGAAGAAAATGCGAAGCCTGAGTGCCAATACCTCTGCAAGTGCAGACAGCCCCCTAGCACGCAACGAAATACCCGACATCTTCAATAAATACGGCGATGAAGTGGTAGAAGCCTGGCTGAACAACCATCCACAGATAGCCGCCAGGATGAATTTGGAGGGAAGAAGCAGGGCGGGTATTGCCATGGCTGCCACGGGCAAGATTGCTCTTGAACCAGTTGCGGTTCAGCGGCGTTTTTTCCGTGAGATAGAAGCTGCATATCACGAATACATTCAGCAACTCAAGGACGAAGGCATCTACGACCTGGAAGTGGGGATGCATGACTTTAAGGCCAGAACTGAAGGCTCAACGGTTTTAACCGTGGGAAACGATGAATCTAACCCCTTCGGCAAAAGCACCAGGCTTGAGGTTCTGAGCGTCAAGTCGGAAAGAAGGCCGTACACCTTTAAACAACTCCGCTCGTTGATTGACAAAAAACTTTCGCGGTATGAAGGAACGACACAAGATCGCCAACAGGCTCTGATGGAATCAATCGTCGAAGAATTAGGCAGGAAAGTCGATGACTACATATCTGAAATTGAGGATAGAGAGGGGCCAGAAGACAAAAAGCAGTTAAATAAAAATGCTGTAATGAGCACTTTTAACTCTACCAAAGCGGCCCTTCATTACCGATACATCGTAGGGCGCACTTATGAGATTGCACTGAATAAAAACGTTAGAATGAAGGGCGTTTTGCTGGACGTGAAGATCTCCAGCAGCACCGTAGCAGGAAACCCTGCTACTCCTGGAAGGATCAGGCTCAAATTTGCAGTCAATAATGCGCTGCGCACCTATACATGCAGCCTGAATAAAGCCCTTAAAAACGAAGTGAGTATATGGGAAACCAATAATGACATTGATGAAAAGTGGGATGAAAGCCTGTCCAGCGACATCCGCATAACCCGATACATGATAACGGGCAACGTAATCCAGGGCTTTGCTGATGCCACGCCTGGCTCTAAAATCGTCCGGTTTACAATGGAAGATGGCCGGGTACGGGAAGGAATCTTGTTGCCGCTGTCTTACAAACCTTCAGAAGAAACTGACCGCAGCATCAGGGTAACGGCTGATATCCTTGCGGAACTCATCAAGAACCACCATATTGATGAATTTTCAGGGCCAAACATAGAGGTTGAGTGGAGCCACGGCAAAGAGCTATATCGTGTGTCTGTACCCCGAACCAAGAAACGAGGCGGCAAATATTTTCTTGATGACGATCTGGTGAGCTTGACAGTAAACAATGGGTTTGAGACGAGCGGGGCCAGGATGGTCGGCTACGTGTCACCAGCCAACATCACCGCTTTTATTCATCGCCTCTATGCTCTTGGGGATAGCTTTTCCGTCCCTGCCTCTGCCTATGAAGCCGTATATGGCGTAGAGAAGCCACCCCAAGAGGAACTGCCACCGAGCGAAACAATGCTCGCCTTTTCAAAAAGACAAAAAGCAGACATACTTGAGGCAGCAAAAGCCGCAGAAATAATTCGCAGGGTGCTGAAAGAGGCTCTTCCCCAATCAATCCTGGAGGATTTAACCGTCAGGCTGAAGCCTAACCTCACGTTCCAGGATCTCCTCAAGATCGTCAACAGGCCCCAGGAGTTCGAGAGGAGTTTACGGGAGCATGGGGGCGAACTAGGAGACCTACTAGGCATCACCCAGATAAGGGACATGCGGGCGCTTATTGTTCTGTCTCTTGCTACAAATGCCAAAGCCCTTGAAGCCACAGGGTACCATGAGGCTTTCCACGTGGCCGCCAAGCTGTTGCTGCCAGAAGAAGACTATCAAAAACTGATGGATTTCTACGACGGGAACGAGGAGCGCGCCGCCAATGACTTCGCCCTGTTCGCCCTTCAACGAAAGGCCAAAGCACTGGCAGTAAAGCCTTCTTTTGTGCGTAAATTATTCATATATTTGAATAAAATCATTACCGCTCTCAAGGCCAAATTCGGCGACAAACAGGCGCGGGTGCTACAGGTATTTGACAGGATACTTGAGAAAAAGTATCGCAGATTGACTCCTCGCCAGGTGGACAAAAGGCTGTATGCGGCAGTTCAAAAGGAGCGAGAGACGGCTCCTCCTTTCTATTCTCACCTGCTTAAAACGGTGATGACCGCCAAAGATATGCCCGCCAAAACCCAGTCGCTCCTCAAATGGCTACAGCGCAAGCAAGTTAAACCTGAAGAACTGCGCTGGTACGGTGTAGAGCAATGGATAAGGGAAAATGAAAAAGATGGCAAGATAGACCGCGAGGCTTTCAAGCAGTTTCTCAGAGCCAACGAGTTGAAGATATATGAGATTGTCAAAGAGCCAATATCACCCTCCGAGCGGCTTAAAGGCTATTATGAGAATGTAACATGGCAAGACCCGCGAATGGTCGATGAAGACGACCCCGAATCCTGGGACGGCCATCAGTACATCGGAGAAATTGAAATTGAGGGCGATTACGAGGGACCTGGGGACAGCGGTGCAAACTTTAAAATATTCGGCAATGACGATTGGGGCTGGCAGCTTACAACCACAATCTACAACGAAGAGGGAAGGATAGTCAGGCAAACCACAGAGTCGGTCGATAGCGCCGAAGATGGGCAAGCACGAGCAGAGGATATAGCAGCCGAGGTTTACGACGGAGTAGTCGAAAGGAAAGTGCGTTATGCTGAATACACTCTGTTTGGACAAACCTCTGGCTATCGCGAAGCCCTATTTACCCTGCCAGAAACAGGCGTGGAGGAATTTGAAAGCTCGCATTGGGACGAGCCAAATGTCCTTGCCCACGCCCGCTACTACACAGACACCACAACACCGCAGGGCGACAGAGTGCTCTATGTTGATGAGGTGCAATCTGATTGGCATCAGGAAGGGAAGAAATACGGTTATTTTAATCCCGAAAAAGAAGCGTTACTCAGGCAACTGAGGAAAGACATAGAGACTCTTGAAAAATTAAACTACATGGCAGCCCTAAATCGAGACGGCATTACTACTTATTGGGACACATCAAATGCAACTGAAGATGAAGTAAAAAAATTCAGAGAGCTATCTTTTAACATAGCCACAGCACTTTGGCGGGGATCAGAACCCCTTCCCGAAGACGAAATGGAGCTAGAAAAACTGAAAGAAAAAATAAAACCTATGCCTCAAGACCTCGTTGACTTCATCAGCAGGACAGAAGCAGCTCGTCTCAGGATGGAAAAAGGGCTCCCGTTGACTAAGAAGCAAGGAGTTCCTAACGCCCCGTTTAAGGAGTCCTGGCCACTGTTTATCCTCAAGCGCATGTTGCGTCACGCTGCCGAGCTTGGAGCCGACTACCTTGCATGGTCGCCTGGGGAGGTTCAGGCGGCAAGGTATAACCTCAAAAAATATATCCATTCAATATCCTTCAGAAAAGACTCAGGGGGAGCGCCATTTGAGGTATGGGTGACAGACAAACAGGGCAACCCCGTTGTGGGAATCCCAACTAGGATGGACAGCGAAGAAGAACTGGAGTCTTACTTCGGGAAAGACATAGCCAAAAAAATCGTCGCACGAGCCGAAGCTGACAAAGTGAAGACGCTTGAAGACCTTGACTTAGAGGTCGGAGGCGAGGGAATGCACGAATTCTATGACAAGAAGCTCCTCGGCATGATGCGTAAGTACGTGAAGCAATGGGGGAGCAAGGTTACTACGATAAAGATTGAATCACCAAAACGGGATCGCGAGCCAGTACAGGTTCATGCTGTTCCTATTACTCCTCAGATGCGGGAAGATGTTCTTTACACCGGGCAGGTCATGTTCAAGCCTGCACCACCAGAAAAAGATGAGTACGTCCAATGGGCACAGCAATATATCAAAGAGACCATTGAAGCTGGCTCGCAGCCAAAAGCCACGAAAGAGCAGAAGGAAGCAGCCCAAAAAATAAGGCAAGAACAAAAATACATGGCTGAAAACTGGCACAAGAGCTTATTCGAGTCGGGCAAAGAGGTCATCAAACAATACCCCAAGCTGGCTAAAGTCGGTTGGGTATCAGAACGGCCTGACACTACTTTCCTTGAAAGACTTCTCCAGTCTCCTGAGTTTTACTTTGAAAAGGTTCCTGCTGCTCAACGTGTCCTTGAAGCCAGGCTGAGGAAGCCTGAGAACTTCAGACGGCATCTCAACGACATTACTGAGCACGACAGGCTGATAGAACAGATCAAATTGCTCAAGAAAACCGATAGGAACGAATACAACCGCCTCAAAAAGCTGATCAAATGGGCTGACCAAAACAAGAAAGTGCTGAAAGTAGAGGATCTGCAACGCAGGGGCTTTAGTGATCTTGGCATAAAGGCGTGGCAGGCGTTCCGCAGGATTATGAACCACGGTTTTGACAAACTGTACGCTGAGATGCTCGACATCATCAAAAGCTATGAGGACGCAGGGCTGCCAGTGCCGGAAGTCGTTACATGGGTGGACGGCAAAAAGGTAAAGATAAACCTGAAAGTCGCCCTTGCCATGATGGGCGACATGAGAGGCTACTATGCCCCCCGCATCCGCAAACCTGGCCGCTGGATGATAATCGGACGCAAAAAAGGTGCTCATCCCCGAATGGAGTTTCGGGACACTAAGACGGCGGCTAACTTGCTGCATGCAAAATGGGCGTCAGAGGGCTACACCGTGACGAAGCAAAAAACCAAGAGCATGCCCGAAGACGTGTTCGAGATAGCAGGGCGGATAATCGGCCTTGGTGCAATGGTCAATAGTGCCTTTGAAAGAATAAGCAGTCTGGACAAAGAACCTAAGACGCTGGAAGATTACAACCTCGAAGGGGAGTGGGAAGGGAGAGATTTCCAGGTGAGGGGGCCGCACTCGAAACGGATGACGGAAGTCTTTAAGGCAATGGGAGGCAAGTTCTACCGACAGGATATGGCCTGGCATTTTCCCAACGCTCCACACGATTTCGAGCAACAGTTAATAAATGCCCTAAACAACATGATGCAAGGCACAGGGCCTTTTGATACCGAATACCTTTTCGCCTACTCAATAGCCACCGAACTGGCAAACATCGTAAAGGGCAGGGGCTTCCGCAGCCGGATGATTCAGAGACATGAGGCGACAGGCATTGACGTATGGGAAGGGTATGAAGAAGATCCTCTTACCGCAGCAGCCCAGTATGCAGCGAGCGTTTCAGCTGGCCTTGCCAAGAAGCAAATGGCGCTTGAAATGGTTCAGGCTGTAACTGGGACAGACATAAATCCCAAAGACTTCAATACCTATGAGGAATACCTGGAAGAAGTCAGACGCCGCAGGATCGACCCAGCCAAGCAAAAGAACATCTTCCATGACGTGAAGACTTACATGCAGGAACAACTCCGGAACCAGGAGTTTGCAGACCGCGTAATAGGCATGGTGAAAGCCCTTGCTGTGTTGAAATACCTCGGATTCAGAGTGGCAGCGCCAGTCGTTAACCTGACAGCCATGCTCACAAGTGTCCCGGCTGCCTTGAACGAGTACGCTGGTATTCCCTGGAAAAGAATCCCAGCTGTAATGGCAAGAGCGACTGCCCTTTACGCAAAGTACAAGTTCGGGAACAGGAAAGGATTACCTCCTGAAGTGATCTCAATGTTTGACGTGTTCGAGCAAAGAGGCTGGACAGAGGCACAATTCAAACAGGAAGCATTGGCGGTGCTTCAGTCGCGGGTAAGTGCAGCCACCCGGAACCTGGTATCAGCGAGCATGTATATGTTCGGCGTCACTGAGCGCCTGAACCGTGCCGTCACACTGGCGGCTGCTTATTTGGGGGCCAAAGAACAGGGAGTTAAGACTGAGGAAGCCTTTAAACGGGCTAAAAAAACATCAGATAGGGCACATGGTATCTACATGGGTAATGCCGCATTGCCGCACTTTGCACAGGGGCAGAACCCCGCAGCCCAAGCAATGAAGATGTTTTATGTTTTCAGTAAGTTCTCTCATACTTACCTCCAAACAATGTATGACCTCGGATGGAAGAAAAAGAACCGCCGCGCCCTGCTCTATATGATGGTGGCCCCTACTATCTTAGGTGGTGCGGGCAGTATGGCAGGGTGGTCCGTCCTTATGGCAGTTCTTAAAAAGATTTTCGACCGTGATGACCCTGAAGAAGAATTTTACAGGATGCTAGGGGAAAACTTCGGCCCCTGGTCTGAGTACATGGCACGACATGGCCTGTTTGGTGCATTTGGTTACGGCGTGTCATTGAAAAATTCATTGGCCATTGATCCTGTGGGCAATATTCCTACAACGATTCCTGAATTGCTTGGTGCCCCCGGTTCTATCTATACAGATATAAAGATAGGATACAAAGAGGCCCGCAAAGGCCAATGGGCAAGAGCAGCCGAAAAAGTTCTGCCCCGCGCAGCAGGGAGCATTCTTCAGGCAATAAGAGAGGCCCGCCAGGGAGTGACCACGGCAAGGGGTGTCCCCAAGATGCTCCACGGTAAACCGATGAAGCCTACTCCGCTGGATACTTTTTACCGTATCTTAAATTTCAATCCCTCGCACCTTGCGGCAATGAAGGAACAGAAGTGGAGTGAGACGAAACTGGTCAAAGAATACCAACAGAGGCGATCCGATATTTATGAACAGATCAGGGCCTATTACAGCTTGCCTTATCGTATGCGCTCCCAGACGAAGTATGAGGAAATTATTCAGGACATCCGGGAATACAATGACAGAGTCATGACAAGAGAGCTTTACAAAATAAAGGGAATAGGCTTTATTACAGAAAAGTCCATTAAAGCCGCTCTGCGGCAAAAGAGATAGGAGGGTAGAGAAAATGCCAGAAATATTCACCGTCCCGATTTTTATCAACCAGACAATCGCGGCTAACGGCAACGTCAGTAAACAGATTTATCTTAATAATTTTAAACCAGGCGGCAACGATGCGACATTTCGCATCCACCTGGCAGGCTCAGGGGCCTCTGTGAACTTCACCGCGAAGTTCTCCCATGATGGGAGTAATTTCTTTGACGTAACAGGGAAAACGTCAATCAAAAGCAGTATGGCGCCTGGCGATGATATGGTTGAGTTTACCCTCGCTGTGGCGCCGTACATAGAAATCACAGCTACAGAGACGGCAGGGAACGCTGTTACAGACCTGGACATGACCATGGCATTAAAGTAAGAGATGGCAAGTCGCACCACCAAAATACCTTCCTTTGCCAGGCTCAGGGGCCTACCTCCTGATGCTCAAAGGACGCTTGACGCCATAAAGCAGATTATCGAGACACGAGAGGGGCTTCGGGGCGATCCCGATGACCGTTTTGTGACGGTGAGGGAGTTGCAGACGCTCCTGGCCACAGATGAAGATACGGTCGGGAGCGCCTCAAGCTCAACTGTTACCGTAAGCGTTTTTAGCGCTAAAGGTAGTTTGGTAGCTGGCACAGGCGTCCATTCCTTCGGCGAGCACACCGTTGGCAGCGACAACACCATTCTCAGAGCCAAGTACAGCAAATCAACAGGACTTGAATGGGTGGCGCTCCAGGGGACAGCCAATAGGGTAACAGTGACTCATAACGCAAGCGACATTACTCTCTCTGCGCCACAGGACATCCACAGTGGAGCCAGCCCTACGTTCGCCGACCTTACCCTGTCGAGTCCTTCAAACATCTACTCGTTGAACCATGATTCCTTTGCTGGCTTTGTGGCGAACGAGCACATCGACCACTCCGCAGTTTCAATCTCGGCGGGCACTGGCCTTGCCGGTGGTGGTGACCTTACTGCTTCTAGGACCTTATCTCTTTCCCATCTCGGCATTGAAAACCTGTCCGACCCTAATGCGGACCGGATCATGTTTTGGGATGACTCGGCAGGGGCAACTAATTGGCTCGCACCAGGCAACAGCCTGAGCATCAGCGATACCACGCTAGATACTGTTCAGGACCTCCGCACAAGCGCTTCACCTACCTTTGCGGGCCTCACGATAAACGGCAACATAGCAGTGACGGGCACTGTGGACGGCGTAGATGTATCTGCTCATGCTGCCGACACATCAAACCCTCATTCTGTAACTAAAGCGCAGGTGGGTCTTGGCAATGTGGAAAATGTTGCCTTATCAACATGGGCGGGCAGCACCAATCTTACGACCCTGGGGACAATCAGCACGGGTACATGGCAAGGAACGCCGATTGCAAATGCTTATGTGGCTGGAATTGACCAAGACTTACTGACAACCTCCTCACCGACCTTCAACCAGGTGAACATTTCGCCATCTTCAGCGGCCGCTCCCCTCGTATTGAATAGCAACGCACAGGGGCAACTGGTGACAGGCTTAAATGCGGATCAATTGGATGGCCATGACGCTTCCTATTTTGCTGCCTCAAGCCACAGCCATGACCATGGCTCCTTAACTGGTCTAGGAGACGATGACCATACGCAGTATGTCCATAACTCAACAGCTAGGACCATATCTGCTGTCCACACCTTTAATCCAACCTCAAGCGGTGCGCCTTTTACGTTGGGCAGCAACGCTCAAGGCCAATTAATAAGCGGGTTAAATGCGGATCAACTGGATGGGCACGATGCAAGTTACTTCGCAATTTCCACCCATACACATGACGATAGGTACTACACAGAGACTGAATCAGATTCAAGGTATGTCCTGTTGACCGATTATGAGGACGCGGACGTTCTCGCCAAGATTAAGAACGTAGATGGAAGCGGGTCGGGCCTTGATGCCGACTTATTAGATGGTTATCACGCAAGCAGTTTTATTCGCGATACTGGTGATACTGGTCTAACAGGAAATTATTCCACAACTGGTTACGTAGAAAGTGGAAGGGGTTCAGGAGGCGTAGCACTTACAATCAATGATGGTTATGGAAACGCCAATGTGACTTGGAACCACCGTTCTGGGCAACCAGAACAGAATGGGAACGCTGGGCGTATTGTAGTAAATACGGACGCAACAAGCAATGCCTATATGAGCTTCCAGCTAAAAAGCGGTGTTACTGGCGGCGTACATATAGCTTTAACTGAAACTTTGAAATTGACGGAAAGTTCCATTACTTATCTCGGGAATACCATTTGGCACGCAGGCAATGACGGCTCTGGCTCTGGCTTGGATGCGGACTTGTTAGATGGCCATGAAGCCAGTTACTTCGCAATTTCCACACATACGCATGCATTGGGCGATCTTTCAAATGTAGACACTAGTGGTGCCAGCAATGGCCAGGCACTTACATATGATTCAGCGACATCCACTTGGAAACCTTCTCCATCAAGCGGCGGGGTTTCCAATGAACAAGCCTTAGCTTATGCTTTGATGACGGAGTAGAAAAATGATCGCATTAAGTTCAGGAGATAAAATCAGAGGTGCAGCGTCAGCAGCTTCAGCATTGGATTACACAATCCACGGCTTCGTGGGCTCTACCCCTACGCTTTTAGCCAACGGCCAATTGCCGAGTACTCTGAGCGACCTATTTACGGCTTCCGATACTACTGTTATAACTGCAATAATAGTAGTCAATACATCCTCTTCGTCAACCACACTAAATTTATATTTGCAGCCTTCAGGCGGCACAGATCGCAGGCTAATTCCAGTTGATTTATCATTAGCCTCTGGGTATTCACTCCACTACGAAGGGGGGAAAATAAAAGTTATTGATGATGCAGGCAACGTGCTTACTCGAACAGAGGCTCCAAATTTTCTCAGCCTTTCTGACACTCCTTCATCTTTTTCGGGCGAGAAAAATAAGGGGCTGATTGTAAACACCTCAGAAGACGCCTTGGATTACGAAAGTGTAGCTTTTATGGACAGTCTTGGGTTAAGAAATAAGATTATCAACGGTGATTTTCGATTCGGACAGAGAGGAACAAGTTTTAGCTCGCCAGCCAGCGGAAGTTATACACTTGATAGATGGCGCATCAACTACGACGGCTCGGGCCAATCCCACACAGTCAGTAGACAATCCTTCACATTGGGACAAACCGATGTGCCAGGAGAACCACAGTATTATTTTGAATATCAAGTAACCGCCGCAGCCTCTGGCCAAACAACCAATCGAATAGAGCAACCGATTGAAGGCGTTCGAACATTGGCTGGGCAAGAAGTGGTTGTATCAGGTTATATCAAAACCGATTCCAATAGATCAGTGGATCTTATTCTCCAGCAAGATTTTGGCACAGGCGGCAGCCCTTCTTCTGCCGTCGAAACTAACCTCGGTACTATTAATGCAACTACTTCCTGGCAAAAATTTGAATTTACAGCAACCTTGCCTTCTATTTCTGGTAAGACCTTAGGCTCAAATAATGACGATGCGCTCATCTTGATCTTTGATCTGCCCACAGGTGTCACGCTTACAGTTGGCCTTGCACGCATTCAGGTTGAAAAGGGTTCTGTGGCAACTGATTTTGAAGAGAGGCCAAAACAGATAGAATTGGCTTTATGCCAACGATATTATGAAAAAAGCTATGCTTTAGATAATTCGCCAGGGAGCATAACAGAAGCCACAGGTTTGTGCATGAATGCTTTTAATGGATACTGGGTTAGAATGACTGTTTATTTTGCTGTAAGCAAGAGGGCTTCACCCAGCATCACTCTTTATAATCCCTCCAACGGGAGTACAACAAATCCAATTCGCAATGCCGATGCAGGATCTAATGAAGCAGGTTCAGCAACTTCATTAACAGAAAAAGGATTTAGAGTGACATGGCAAGATAACTCCAACACGACAGGACACTTCGGGATAGTTCAGTGGGTAGCTGAGGCAGAATTATAATATAGGAGGTAGATAATGTATAAACTAACTGAAGAAGGCGTTCAAAGGCTTGGAGACGGTGCTTTTATTCCATCTGATCCACGGAATAAAGATTGGAGGGAATACCAGGAATGGCTCAAGGAAGGCAATATACCCGAACCGCTTGAGACGCCACAGGAAAGGGAAATACGGCTCAAAGCAGAAGCAGTGGCTGAAGCTAGGCAATTTCTTCAAGAAACCGATTGGAAAGTGCTTAGATACCTTGAGGACAAAGCTGTTGGGCGCACGCCTTGGATAAGCGAAGAAGATTTTGGTGCATTAGTGACAGAGAGAGAGCAGAAACGGCAGATTTTGTCGGATGACCAATAAAAAAAGGAGGGTTTCAAATGAATGAAAAAAAGGTAGATGTAAATAAAGCATTGGAAATACTGAAGAATGAGCGCCAAAGACGGATTGCTACCTGTCGCCAAGAAATTCAGGCTGTCCTTAACAAACACAACTGCCGACTTGCGGCACAAGTCACTTTTACAGACGGCAGAGTTAGACAAGAAGTCATTGTCTTGCCGCTTGATTAATCAATTATAAGGAAGGAGGAAAAGGGTTCAATGGCTTTAACTGGATTAGAACAGGTGCTGTTCGGGGTTATTTGTCTCGGTGGAGGGGCTGTTGTAGGGAGAGTAATTCCCCCTACAATGACTCGGCGGGAATGCAACAAAACCCACGAAGACCTAAATAAATTGTTGGACGCCAAGTTCGAGGGTGTAGAAAATCGCCTTGAACGTATAGAGAAAAAGATAGACAGTAAGAATAACAATGGCTCATGGGGGTGAGGCACTATGCCGATTAACTGGAGCTACGTGCGCCATTTCAAGCGCTATGAGTTTGATGATCCGCTTTACCCAGGATCTGGCGACCTGATTGACGGACAATTATTGTACATGCTCGATAGGCTAAGGGAGGATACTGGCTGGCCCATTCATCCTCACTGGGAGGTAGGGGGCTGTGTGGATGTTGACGGAAGCCATGGCCATGCGAAACACAGCTACCACCTCAAGAAAATGGGCTGCAAGGCAGTTGATTTCCATTTTGACACAACTGCATCTTTCCGGGAACAATACTATGCGGTAAGCAAAGCAGGTTTTACTGGAATAGGGGTTTACCCGAACTGGGAACATCCAGGGTTTCATGTAGATACCCGCCCCAAAGAAAAAACGCAACGATGGGTTAGGCGGAATGGAATTTATATCTATCTGTTGCCATAAAAGAAAGGAGGGTTGTTGATATGGGCTGGAAAGAAGTAGGGGAAAAGATCGCAGAATATGCGCCTGCCCTTGGCGCTGCAATTGGGGGTCCTGTAGGCGCTACAGTAGGAGGGCTTGTCAAGGTTGTGGCAACTGGTCTTGGATTAAAACCCGATGCCAAGCCTGACGAAATTATACAGGCAATCGAGCGAGATCCCCAGGCAGCCATAAAGTTAAAAGAAATTGAG
>JALVSJ010000328.1 GCA_027024445.1 Desulfobacterales bacterium | reverse complement strand
AGAGTCCTTTGGCATCGATAGATCTGGGCAGCTACACGGCGAGACTTCTTGTGGCAACTCTGAGCAAAGACGGGCGACTCCGGCCAATGGCGCGAAAGCGGATCTATGTACGGATTGGGGATGACCCCAGCCTATTGGACTCAGGGTTTCTGAGTGGTGCTGCCCGATCGAGGGCCATAGGGGCATTAAAGATACTGGTCAATTACGCGAGAGACCTTGGTGCCGGTAGCACATTCACTGTTGCCACGGGCGTACTCCGCAGTGCTTCCAACCGCGAAGATTTTTTTGAGCAAATAAAAAGGGAGGTAGGGCTAGATGTAAGGCTGATCAGCGGGGCAGAAGAGGCACGGCTTACGGCCAGAGGAGCACTGGAGGCGCTGAAGAATATTAGGCCCCCATTGGTAGTTTTTGACCTTGGAGGCGGCAGCACGGAATTTTTTTCTATAGTTGACAAAGTGGCGTCCCAAGAGACCATTTCGTCTCTGCCTATTGGGGCTGCGGTGCTCACAAGGCGGTTCTTGCTGCATGATCCTCCCAGGGACGAGGAACTGCAGATGTTGGAGAAAGAGATAAGAGAAATTCTTGCTAGTAGATTGCTTGAGTTTGGCGATATGGGGAAAAAGTCCATTTCGCTCATTGGTGCCGGAGGCACTGTCACGTCAATTGCTGCGATGGTTCGCAACCTTTCCCTTGGGGATATAAGCCCGGAGAGGCTCAACGGTACCCAAATAAGTGCTTCTCAGATCCAACAAGTTTTTGATAGGATTAAACAGCTCCCATCGGAACTAAGAGCGAAGCTGCCCGGCCTTGATAGGAACCGGGCAGACGTAATTATTGCAGGCCTCGTTGGTGTTATGTTGATTATGGAGCGCCTGCAAGCTGAATATCTATGTGTGAGCCTAAGTGACCTTCTGGAAGGTGTGCTGTTGGATTATATGGAAAATTTTTGAATTGTTAGGAGACAAAGAAATGAATAGATTGGAATTTAAAGAAGGCTTGACTTTTGATGATCTTCTTTTAGTACCGGGCCACTCTTCGGTGCTTCCGTCCCAGGTGGATGTCAAGACCCAACTCTCTCGGAACATCCATCTCAATATTCCCATAGTAAGTGCTGCCATGGATACAGTCACAGAGTCTGAAACCGCCATAACCATGGCCAGGCAGGGGGGGATCGGGTTTATCCACAAGAATATGAGCGTGGCACGCCAGGCCCTTGAAGTGGAAAAGGTAAAGAAGTCCGAAAGCGGTATGATCGTTGATCCTATAACAGTTGAGCCAGAGCAGAACATCCGAGACGTGCTCGAGATAATGAGACGATACCGTATATCTGGCGTGCCGGTGGTAAAGGATGGTAACCTGGTGGGCATAATCACAAACCGTGACCTGCGTTTCGAAACGGACCTGGATCAGAAGGTCGAAGCGGTCATGACCAAGGAGAATCTGGCTACCGCTAAGGTAGGGATCACCCTTGAAGAATCAAAGGCAATCCTTCATGCCAGGCGGATAGAGAAACTTCTGGTGGTAGATGATGAGGGTAAGCTGAAGGGCCTCATAACCATAAAAGACATTGAAAAAATTAGAAAATATCCCAACTCCTGTAAAGATGAGCTAGGCCGACTTCGGGTGGGTGCGGCCGTTGGAACAGGTGCGGATCTCGATGAGCGCGTCGCCGCGCTCAAAGAGGCAGGTGTGGATGTAGTCGTTGTTGACACCGCACACGGCCATTCAACAGGTGTCATAAAGGCGGTGGAAGAGATCAAGAAAAAATATCCTGATCTTGAATGTATAGCAGGAAACGTCGCTACAGCAGAAGGGACGCGGGCCCTTATTGAGGCAGGGGTAGATGCTGTGAAAGTAGGGGTAGGTCCCGGTTCCATTTGTACGACCCGGGTGGTTGCGGGAGTTGGAGTGCCCCAGATGACTGCTATCATGGATTGCGCTGAAGAGGCCTCAAAATATAATATTCCAATCATCGCTGATGGAGGAATTAAGTACTCGGGGGATATCACGAAGGCCCTGGCGGGCGGTGCAAGCACTGTCATGATAGGCAGCCTTTTTGCAGGGACCGAAGAGAGTCCGGGCGAAACAATACTTTTCCAGGGCAGGACGTACAAAGTATACAGGGGTATGGGTTCGCTTGAGGCCATGAAAGAGGGTAGCAAGGACAGATATTTTCAGGAAGAAGTAGGGGGAGAGGATAAATTGGTGCCAGAGGGCATAGTTGGCCGTGTACCCTACAGGGGGCCGCTGGCCGATACAATATATCAATTGATAGGCGGTCTCAGGGCAGGGATGGGATACTTGGGGTGTGCTGACATAAAAGAACTACAGACCAAACCTAAGTTTATACGTATCTCCAATGCAGGACTCAGGGAGAGTCACGTACACGATGTTATAATCACCAAAGAGGCTCCGAATTACCGGCTGGATTAAAACGGAAAGGTAAGGGATCAAATGACATCAAGTCTATATAAACACAAAATTCTGATTCTGGATTTCGGGTCTCAGTACACGCAGTTGATCGCCCGGAGGATTCGCGAAGCGCATGTTTATTGCGAGATTCATCCTTATAATATCCCGATTAATGAGATAAAGAAATTTGCGCCAAAGGGAATTATCTTTTCAGGGGGGCCTCTCAGTGTGTATGAGAAAGGCGCCCCTTTGCCTGATCCCAAGGTGCTGGAGCTTGGTATACCCATTCTCGGTATATGTTATGGGATGCAGTATTTGACATATGCCCTCGGTGGGGAGGTGGGTCGCGCTCAAGAGCGAGAATACGGTCATGCTGTCATTGAGATCCTTGATGATAAAGATCTTTTCCATGGCCTTGGAAAGGACGATGGACAAATAGTGTGGATGAGCCATGGAGATCGCATAGAAAAGATGCCCCCTGGCTTTGTGGTGCTGGCCCAGAGCAGGAACAGCCCTATAGCTGCCATGGCTGATCGCACCAGAAAGTTTTATGGAGTCCAATTCCACCCCGAAGTAGCACATACTCCCCAAGGGCCCAGGATCTTGAGTAATTTCTTGTTTGAGATCTGTGGGTGCGAACCCTCGTGGACCATGTCCTCGTTTGCAAGGCGCACGATACGGAGCCTGCGGGAGCAAATAGGAAAAGATCGGGTAATATGCGGCATATCTGGTGGTGTGGACTCCTCTGTCACAGCAGTGCTGCTCCATAAGGCCGTGGGAAAACAACTCTCCTGTATCTTCGTAGACAACGGACTCCTTCGCCGTGGGGAAACAGAAGAGGTCATGGAACTGTTTGGCAAAAGATATCATATGGATCTCCATGTGGTGGATGCGTCCCAACATTTCCTTCGACGCCTTAAAGGGGTGACAGATCCTGAGCAGAAACGAAAGATAATTGGACGCGAGTTCATTCGAGTGTTTGAGAAAAAGGCAAAGGAACTGGGCAAAGTTACATATCTTGCACAGGGAACCCTTTATCCGGATGTTATAGAGAGCGTTTCTTTTAAGGGCCCCTCTGCCACCATCAAGAGCCATCATAACGTGGGCGGCCTTCCTTCTGTAATGAAATTAAAGCTCATAGAGCCTTTACGAGAGTTGTTCAAGGACGAGGTACGCCAGGTGGGAAGGGAGCTAGGGCTGCCCAATGATCTCGTAATGAGGCAACCCTTTCCAGGTCCCGGGCTTGCAGTAAGGATATTGGGAGAGGTGACCCATGAGAGGCTTGAGATATTGCGTGCAGCTGACGTAATCGTGTTGGACGAGATCAGGGGAGCAGGTCTTTATGAAAAGGTGTGGCAGGCCTTCGCGGTTCTGCTTCCGGTCAGAACTGTAGGCGTTATGGGCGATGAGCGCACCTATGAGCATGTGATTGCAGTCAGGATCGTTGACAGCCTTGATGCCATGACAGCAGATTGGACCAGGGTACCCTATGACGTGCTTGCTCGCATTTCCAATAGGATAATAAATAGCGTACAAGGGGTTAACAGAGTAGTTTATGATATCTCCTCCAAACCCCCCAGCACAATAGAGTGGGAGTAGAATGGTTCAAGGAGACACGCCGATGGTAGAAATTGGAAAGAAAGCGCCTGAGTTTTGTTTGCTTGATCACAAGGGTAAGGAGGTCTGCCTCAGGGACTTTGCGGGTAAATGGATCGTGCTCTATTTTTACCCGAAGGATAATACTTCGGGGTGAACCACCGAGGCCCTGGAGTTTTCAGGGCTCAAGAGGAAGTTCGCCAGACTTGATGCAGTGGTCTTGGGGATAAGCCCGGATTCGGTGGAGTCTCACAGAAAATTCATCGAAAAGAAGGGGATAACCATAACCCTGCTGAGCGATTCGGATCACGGCGTGCTGCAGGCCTATGGTGCGTGGGATAAGAAAAAGGTTGCAGGGAAAGAAAAAACAGGGGTCATTAGAAGTACTGTGCTCATAGACCCCAGAGGAAAAGTAGCTTACGTATGGCCTAAGGTTAAGGCAAAAGGGCATGCAGAGCAGGTCTTGGAGGTGTTAAGTCAAAGGATAAAGGAAAAAGGGTAGGAGCACTAATGGTGCAAAGCCAAGCGATGTTCGAAAGGCCTGGATTTGAAAAGAGCCCTCTTGATCCTGTATAAAACTCCTTCATAAAA
>JALVSJ010000327.1 GCA_027024445.1 Desulfobacterales bacterium | reverse complement strand
TACAATTTTCAATCCCCGAAATAGGCATACCACCCAACAAACCATGCGCAACAACCTATTTCGGTCCAAACATCATGTGCCTTTACATATTTTTTCAAACAAAGTCAAGGGAATTTTTCCAAAAAAACTTAGTCACAGGCTGGTGTTAAGATGTTTGCAAGGAACAGCGTCTAAACGCCACATAAGAAAATCTGTGAAACAGCGTTGTTTTGTCTGATGATCGGCTTCTCGTAAAAATTGGAGGTATAAACTGGTTTAAGGTGGTTGGTACAATAGGTTTACTGGTGAAGGCCACCAGGGGGCTTGCTCAGTCCCGAACGAGCGGCGAGCCTAGATGATCTGGTTCGGCACAACGGTTTCAGGATCAGTTGGGCTGAGTATGCGAAGGAAAGAGGAATATTGGAAAACAGAGGCGAAGTTTCATCGCAACGAAAAATGACGGTCTCGTAAAAAGTCAAAAAACCCCTACTTTTGTCATTCCCGCGCCCGCCTGCATCGGGCAGGAAGGCGGGAATTTAGTATTTACAACCTGTTATGGACTCCCGCCTGCGCGGGAGTGACACTTGAAAAGACTTTTTACGATTCATCAAAAATGGTCTTGATCTATTAGCCCACAGCGAATAATCACTCTGCAATCCCCCACTCAATAGTTCCTGAGGTCTTTGAAGTAGGTACGGTATATTCCCCTGTCTCTGGTGAGAATCCCATCACAAGCACTCAGTGCGAAACCCCCAATAAAAAAATCAGAAAGGACATGTTGTCTATATGGCAAAACGCGGCCACATCGGGGGCATTTCACTTTCTTCTTCTTCAAGTATGACATCCATCGTCTGGCTGCAATCTGGACAGAAGACAGATCCAGCTCTTTAATGGCGATTCTGTGATCCTGTAGAAACTCTCCCATCAGTCTCGTATCACCCCTGAACTGTGGCATGAGTTCGGCATATACTACAACGGGAGCAAGGAGTTTTTGTCCTTCAGAAATGGCATTATACAACTTGGCCTGGTACTCCGGGTACTCATCCTTGAGCACATCGAGAAGCACACTTGTATCCACACATATTTTCACTAGACGCTTCCCCGTATGTTTTCCAGATACTGGTCCGAACTGATCCTGTCTTTAAACCTGCCTCTCCATTTTGTCCTTATTCCTTCCAAAGTGTTAACTTGAAGGAGGTACCTATTACCCTCTTTTTTGATATCCACTGTCATCCCAGGGACGATGCCAAGCTCTTTGCGGATCTGTGGAGGAATGGTTATCTGATATTTTGCCGTTACCTTTCCCATTTTTCTTTCCTCCTTCCCCTGAAGGCGTATACCTTTTTCGATTAAGAGTATACCTCCGCTAAGGCATCACGTCAATACCCAATCCCTAAGTTCCTCAATTTGTCCTTGTCCTCTCTGCCTGCAAGCTTAGCTGCCTCTGGCGGGAAGGAGAGGACGTCTCCCAACATATATCACATGTGCTGCTTCCAAAAAAAGTTGACTGGTATATACTTTTTAGTTTATATTTAGTTGGAATCTGAAAGGAGCAAAGCAATGAGAGCTACGGCAAAAGAATTGAGATTCAAGACAAGGGAAGTCCTCGCAGCTGTAGAGCGAGGCGAAGAGGTGATAATCACTTACAGGGGGAAGGAAAAAGCTAAGCTTGTGCCTTTGAAAGGGGGCCAGGGACGTGGGGCGCAAAGCTCAACATCTCTGTTTGGGATATGGAAAGATAATAAAAGTGTAGAAGACGTTAATGAATATATTGACGAACTGCGTGGAGGGCGATTTGGTACTCGTTGATACGGATGTCTTGATCTGGTATATGCGGGGCAATTCCAGGGCAAAAAGGATTATCGAACGACTGGGCTCCTTTTGCATTTCTGTAATCAATTACATGGAGCTGGTTCAGGGACTGAGAAACAAGCAGGAGCTGAGGGCCTTGCACGAATTTATTCACGGCGGGGAAATCTCACTGATACACCTGTCACAGGAAATCTCCCAGAGGGCGGTATTTTTTATGGAACAGTTCAGCATGAGCAAGGGCCTACGGATGGCAGATGCCCTTGTCGGTGCCACCGCAGCATGTGAGAATCTGTCGCTTCTAACTGCCAACACCAGGCATTATTCATTCCTGAACATTGATGTGAAAAGGTTCAGGCCATAGGAGTTATGTGGTATGGGAGCTAGAAATAGATCAATTTCACGGGAAAAGCGGATCGTTGCAAACATTGCCACCAGCTTCGAAGAAGCGGATCAATGGGACCTGGAATTCTGGCAAACACAGACCCCGGAGGATCGGCTTGCAGCTCTAATGTCTATTAGAGATGACATTGCGAAAATAAGAAGAGATTCGGCAAGACAAGTGAAACCGAAAGTGAAAGGTGAAATCCGTGACGAGTGAGATGCCCCAAGATTTCGAAGACATGCTGGAGGCGCTTGAAAGGCACAAGGTCAGGTATTTGATCATTGGCGGGCTTGCATTTACTTACCATGTTAAGCCCCGTTACACAAAGGACATGGACCTGTGGATCGATGCTGCCAAGAGTAACGTGAGGCGGGCAAATTTGGCCCTAAAAGAATTTGGAAGCCCATTTCTCCTTAATCCAGACAAGCCCGAGGAGATTTTACAGTTAGGGGTGGCGCCCAACAGGATTGATTTGCTTAGAAACATCAAGGGTGCCCGTTTTGCCACAGCCTGGAAAAAACGTGTTAGATCCCCTTTTGGCAGGATTGAGGCCAATTGGATAGATATAGACAGTCTTATCCGGATAAAGAGGCTTCTTGATGGGCCTCGTCACCAGGAAGACGTGAGACTGTTGAAGGAGGTAAAAAAGCGCCGTCGATCTGCAACCAAAGCAAGGAAATCTCGTAAGGCTTCCTAAAATTAGATGACCAAGTAGGGTGCTGTTGTCCGCTTTACAAATCCCTGCCATAGCTTTAAGATACTACCAACAGCTGGTAAAGGCTTTCACGTCACGCGGTAGCGTTTTGCTCTGGCTCTTTTACCTTTAACCTAAAATGGAGTGTATTATGAAAGTTCTTGTAAGCGACAATCTGTCCGAAGTGGGGGTGCAAATCTTTAAAGATACCCCCGGAATAGAAGTGGATGTTAACACGGGCCTCACCCACGAGGAACTGGTTGGCATCATTGGCCACTATGACGCCTTGGTGATACGGAGCGCTACAAAGGTCACTGCCGATGTGATAGAGGCAGCAGACAAGCTCAAAGTGATCGGACGGGCTGGCATTGGTCTGGATAACGTTGACATCCAGGCAGCCAGCAAGCGCGGCATTGTGGTGATGAATGCCCCAGAGGGCAATACCATTACTACAGCAGAACATGCAATCGCCATGATGCTGTCCCTGTCGCGGAACATCCCTCAGGCGACCGCGTCCCTCAAAGAGGGTAAATGGGAGAAGAAACGCCTGCAGGGCCGGGAGCTTTACAACAAGACCTTGGGGCTGGTGGGTGCTGGCCATATTGGCAGGATTGTGGGAGATCGAGCGAAGGGACTGAAGATGAAGGTGATAGTATACGATCCCTACATCAAACCCGAGACCATTGAGCGGCTTGATCTTGAGCCAGTGGACTTTGACGAACTCTTGCGCCGCGCTGATTACATAACCATTCATACCCCGAAAACAGACGAGACAACTAACATGTTCAATAAGGATATCCTTGCCAGAATGAAAAAGGGTGCAATGCTAATCAACTGTGCCAGAGGGGGCATCGTAAACGAAGACGACCTGTACGATGCCCTGGCATCAGACCACCTGGGTGGTGCAGCCCTGGACGTATTCTCAAAAGAGCCTCCGGGAAAGCTGAGGCTTATGGAGTTGGATAACTTTATCTGCACTCCTCATCTGGGTGCCTCGACAAAGGAGGCACAGGACAACGTGGCCAAGATCATCGCCGGACAAGTAGTAGATTATTTGCTCCACGGCACTGTGAAAAATGCGGTGAATGTTCCCGGCATTAGTGCTGAATTGTTGTCAACTTTGAGACCCTACGTTACACTGGTGGAGAGGATAGGGGCCCTTCAGGCCCAACTGGCTGAAGGTGCTATTACCGAAGTTCGCATAGACTACTCCGGTGCAGTGACTGAATACGACGTAGGCCCTCTTACCACCGCCATGCTAAAGGGACTGTTGACTCCATTTAAGGACGGTGTAAACTTTGTCAATGCTCCGTTTATTGCCGCAGAGCGCGGTATAAAGGTGGTGGAGTCCAAGAGTAAGACCTCTGAGGATTTTTCTACACTTGTGAGACTTGTGGTTAAAACCATTGAAGGCGAGAACGTGGTCTCCGGCACCATATTCGGGAAAAAATTTCCACGAATCTTACGCATAAATAATTTCTATCTGGAAGCTGTGCCTGAAGGACATAATCTGTTGATCCATAATGAGGATCGGCCCGGTGTGATTGGAATGATCGGCTCCACTCTGGGAAAACATGGGGTTAACATTGCGAGAATGCAGGTGGGTCAAGAAAGAGACAAGGGGCAGAATGTCATCTTTCTTGCCACAAGCTCGCCTGCAGGAGATGAGGCTATTGAGGACCTCATGGGCCTCGATACGGTGCATTCGGTCAAGAGGATTGAGTTATAGGAAAGAGGGAGGGGAAGAATGGAAGATTGGAACGCTGGAATGATGGGGAGGGGATTCAGGCGCAAAGAAAAAGAAGTTATGAATAATGAAACGAATAACGAATTACGAATACCGAATAACGAATGTTGAAGGGCCAAAGGAATATTTTTGTCGGGCACCGCAAGTTTCCGAGTGTAGAGGAGCATCTTTGTGGTAGCGATTGAGAAGATATTAGAAAAGATTGTTAGTGGTAAGTCGGATGACAATGTTCCATTTGAGGATTTGCGGAAGCTATTGCTGCGAATGGGATTTGTGGAACGTACTATAAGGAAGTCACCATATTTTCAGGAAAGAAGGGGTTGAGGAAAAGATCAATTTGCAAAAGGATGCAAGCAAAGCTAAGCCGTATCAAGTGAAACAGGTGCGATCGATAATACTAAGATATCGGCTTTGGAGGGATTTGTGATGTACAAGTATGAAACTATTATTTATTGGAGCGAGGAAGATAGGGCTTTCATTGCCGAAGTGCCTGAACTTCCCGGTTGTATGGCACATGGTAGTACGCCAGATGAAGCTTTGGCTAACGTTAAGGATGCTATAGAATTATGGATAACAACGGCGAAGGAGTTCGGCGATCCTGTTCCCGAGCCCAAAGGAAGACGACTTTTGTATGCGTAGAGGAAAGGAAAAGGGGACGTCCTTAAATAACTAAATAATGAATCACGAATGTCGAATAGTGAGTAACAAATATCAGATAACGGTGAACAGTGAACCGTGAACAGCGGACGGTAAACGGTCAACAGACCAAACAGACCAGACGGACCAAATAGACTGAACAGATCAACTTCTGAGAGGTGATGCCATGGCTGAGGAAAAGGGTTTCATCATCAAGGATCGAAGAGCGCTGGATGAAAAAGGTGAATTAAAGAGAAAGCCTGAAGAGGAAAAACCAAAGGAGGAGAAGAAAGAAAAACCTGCTGAAGTGAAGGCTGAAGAGGTGAAGGCCAAGGCCGAACATTCCGGGGCAAAGCAGGAGCAGCAGAAACAAACCCCACCGCTGCCTGAGGTTACCTTTACATCACTCATCTTTAGCCTGAGCTCCTCGGCCCTGTATCATTTTGGTGAGATAGCTGATCCCCAGACAGGACAGAAAAAGAAGGATCTCACTCTGGCAAAACATGCCATTGACACCATTGCCATGCTAAAGGAAAAGACCAAAGGCAATCTCACGGAAGAAGAAGAAAAGTTCATTGATTCTGTCTTGACTGATTTGAGGTGGAGATATGTGAAGGAGGTGGGCTAGAAGCCAAAAAACAAATATCGAATGTAGAATGCTGAATGACGAATGTCAAAAGAAGTGAAGGTATACGATCTCGAGGACCGACTGATTGAATTTGCTGTTAGAGTCATTCGCACGGCAGAATCGTTACCAAGGACACGGTCTGGAAAGCATATTTCGAGTCAGCTAATCCGGTGCGGTACGTCGCCAGCTGCAAACTACGGGGAGGCTCAAAGTGCCGAATCCCGTTCTGACTTTATCCATAAGATCAAAATCTGCTTGAAAGAGCTCAGGGAGGCGAGGGTGTGGTTGAATATTATCATCAGGAGTAAGCTGGTGAAACAAACTTCAAGGCTTGAAGGTCTGGTGAAAGAAGCCAACGAGCTAATTTCGATCTTTGTCAAGAGTGTGAAAACTGCGGAACAGCAAGATAGAAAAACTTCGTGATTCGACATTCGATTTCGATATTCGATATTTGTTCAACAATAGAGTCCCGCTTTTTTGAATGACAGGGTGGGAGATTCTTTTGGGGCACCAAAAAACAAAGGAGACACTCATATGAAAGGAAAACATTTCCCGTTTGGTTACGCGGTCGTAATATCTATTGTCATGATTTTCGCTATTGGTTGCTTCTCGCAGACGGCCTATTGTCAGACCTCTGCTCTTTTGCCTGGTGCGCCGGGGTCTTTTGCGCCTCTCGTGAAAAAGGCCCGGGATTCGGTGGTGAACATCAGTACTGTTAAGACAATCAAGGGCCGCAAGGGAATACCATTTCCGTTTGAGATGCCTTTTGGAGAAAATGATCCTTTTAAAGATTTTTTCGACAGGTTCTTCAAAGGCCATCCGCCCGTTCCTAAGAATTTCAGGCAGCGCAGCCTTGGTTCAGGGTTTATTATAGACAAGGAGGGTTACATCCTAACGAACAATCATGTGGTGGAAGGCACCGATGAGATCAAAGTGAGGCTGGCCGATGATACGGAAGTAGAAGCCAAGATCGTGGGCCGGGATCCGAAAAGTGACCTGGCTTTGATAAAGATTCACACCGACCATCCCCTGAAACCTCTGCCCCTGGGAGATTCGGACAAGGTGGAGGTGGGTGATTGGGTGGTGGCCATCGGTAACCCCTTTGGGCTGGGTAATACGGTCACTGCTGGGATAGTGAGTGCCAAATACAGACACATAGGCGCCAGATCCTACGACAACTTTATTCAGACCGATGCCCCTATTAACCCTGGGAACAGCGGCGGGCCCCTGCTCAACACGGCAGGTGAGGTTATTGGTATCAACACCGCAATCTATACGCAAAGTGGGGGCAGTATAGGTATCGGGTTTGCCATTCCCATTAATATTGCCAAGAAGCTGCTTCCCCAGCTCAAGAAGGGAAAGGTGGAACGTGGCTGGCTGGGGGTAATGATTCAGAAGATCACGCCTGAATTAAAAGAAAAACTTCATCTCAAGACAGAGCACGGTGCGTTAGTAGCGGATGTGACTCCGGGAGGTCCCGCGGACAAGGCCGGGATTAAGCGGGGTGATGTGATAGTCAAATATGACGGGAAGCCCATCCGGGAGATGAATGATCTGCCCTATCTGGTGGGTACTACACCAGTGGGTAAAGTGGTGGAAGTTGAGGTGATCAGAAAAGGCCAGAAAAAAGTGTTCCAGGTAAAGATAGGGAAAATGAAGGAAGAGCAAGTGGCAGAGGCAATGCCAGAGAGCAAGCCAAACCTGGGCATGACAGTGGAGGAGCTTACCCCGCAACTGGCCAGCCAGTTCGGGTTAAAGGAAAAGAGGGGGCTTGTAGTGGTAGACGTGGAGTCCAATTCGCCAGCCCAGGAGGCCGGGATTCAGCCGGGAGATCTCATTTTGGAGATCGATCAACAGCCGGTGAAATCCCTTGAGGCCTTCAATGAAAGGATATCGAAATACAAGAAAGGTGATGTGATACTGCTGTTGGTAAAGCGGCACGGCTCGACATTGTATCTTACCTTGAAGGTTTGGGAGTGAAGGGTCTATCAATCGAGGCACCGGCCAAGATAAACGTTATCCTGAAAGTTACGGGCCGAAGGCATGATGGATATCATAATCTGTTCTCGATAATGGTCCCCGTTGACCTCTGTGATACTATCTATATTTCACGTGGGAGTCGGGGTATCCACCTGGGATGCAAGGGGAGAGAAATACCCACAGATAAAGAAAACTTGGTATGGCGTGCTTGTGAAGAGTTTTTCTCCCAGACAGGTGGTCATCCAGAAGTTAACATAGCTATTGAGAAAAAGATCCCGGTTGCAGCAGGGCTAGGGGGAGGTAGTAGTGACGCTGCCGGTACGCTTGTGGGCCTTAACAAAATGTATGGAAATCCTCTTGATCAGGCGAAACTACACAGGATTGCGAGGGGTCTTGGAGCAGACGTACCTTTCTTTCTGTCCCCTTACCCGAGCGTGGCCACGGGGATCGGTGACATATTGGAGCCCATAGAAAATTGGCCGAAATTTTGGTACGTTATCGTGACTCCCGGTTTTGGGATCTCCACGGCCTGGGTTTACAGAAATATCAAATTAGAGTTGACACAAGCCGTTGATAATTATATAGTAAAACTGAAAAAAGCTCAGTACCGAAACATCATCCGGTTCCTTGAAAATGATTTGGAGAACGTGGTAATTCCGCGGTATCCCCAGGTGGCGGAACTCAAAAAGTTGTTGCTTAGCCTGGGTGCGCAAGGGGCACTTATGAGCGGAAGTGGACCTAGTGTTTTTGGACTCTTCACGACGGAAAAAGTTGCCACCCGGGCCGTGAATGCGATTATTGGAAGGAAGGCTGGCGAGGTATTCCTTACGACACTCTGGCAAAAGCGGAAGGGATGGGAAGATAATATAGCTGATACAAAATATCGGACGCGTCTGTGAAATTCGGTGCTGAGGCGGGTTAGAAAAGTCTGCGTTGGGGTGTCGTCAAGTGGTAAGACACGGGCCTTTGGAGCCCGCATTCGGAGGTTCGAATCCTCCCACCCCAGCCAATTTTTTTTGTTCTTCCCACATAAAATTATCATAAAAGGATAAAGGATATATGTGAGGCCGGGGCCACGGCCTTTAGATAAGAGAGTATGGCCCTATTTCCTGAGATGAAACTATTTGGCGGGACTTCAAACCCGATTTTGACTCAAGAGGTGTGTGATTATCTGGGCACAGAGCCCGGCAAAATCACAGCAAAGACTTTCAGTGACGGGGAGATCCAGGTCGAGATCGGGGAAAATGTGAGGGGCAGGGATGTATTTATACTTCAGTCCACCTGCCCTCCTGTAAATGATAACCTCATGCAATTGTTGATTATCATGGATGCCCTACGCAGGGCTTCCGCAAAGCGTATAACAGCGGTGATCCCATACTATGGGTACGCCAGACAGGATCGAAAGGTAAAGCCAAGGGTGCCCATAAGCGCTAAACTGGTTGCGGATTTGATCACTATTGCAGGGGCCAATAGAGTAGTATCAATGGATCTCCATGCAGGGCAGATCCAAGGTTACTTCAATATACCCGTGGATAATATTTTTGCTGCGCCCATACTGCTTAAGTATATGAATTCGCATTTTCAGGACAATCTTGTGGTTGTATCTCCTGATGCGGGGGGTGTGGAGCGTGCAAGGGCCTTTGCCAAGCGCCTGGATGCCTCTCTTGCCATTATTGACAAAAGGAGGGATGCGCCCAACATCTCTGAAGCCATGAATATAATAGGAGATGTTGAGGGGAAGACCGCTGTAATACTTGATGACATGGTTGACACGGCCGGCACACTTACACAAGCTGCAATAGCTTTAACGACCAGGGGAGCCAAAAGGATATATGCCTGCTGTACCCACCCGGTTCTCTCTGGTCCAGCCATTGACAGGATTGAAGATTCACCCATTGATAGGCTCGTAGTAACCAATACTATACCGCTCAACGCGAAAGCAAAACAGTGTAGCAAAATCGAGGTTCTTTCAGTGGCAGAGCTTTTGGGTGAAACAATAAAGAGGATTTATAATTCCCATTCCGTGAGCACCCTTTTTGTATAATGTATTTGGATAAGCCGGCTATGGCCGGCTTTTTTGGGTGAGACTTTGTGAAAAATTTTATTAATTCCGGAGGATGCAAATGGCTAATACCGCGCTTACTGCGCAATTGAGGACCACAAAAGGAAAAGAGGCAGCCAGGAAGATCAGGCGAAACAAGCAGGTACCTGCGATTGTTTATGGGCCGAACATACAACCAATAATGGTGGCGTTGGACTACTCGCAGCTTTACAAGGTTGTTAAGAATGCGACAAGTGAGAACATAATGATTGATATGCAAATCCAATCAGACCAAGGGATGGAAACAAAGAAAGTAATGCTCAAAGAACTACAGATAGACCCCATAAAGGATACCTATCTTCATGCTGACTTCTATGAGATTTCAATGGATACTGAGCTGACCGTAGAGATAGCTATACACCTTGTTAATACCCCTGTAGGCGTCACCAGGGGAGGTATTTTACAGCACGTGAAAAGGGAGATCGAGGTTTCCTGTTTACCTGGTAAATTGATCGATTTTGTGGAGTTGGATGTCTCAGGTCTTGATATAGGAGATGCTGTGCATGTGGGCGACATTCCGCTTCCTGAAGGGATAAAATGCCTGGATGATGAGGACCAAACAGTGGCTGTGGTAGCCGCGCCTACGGTTGGTCCAGAAAGGGCTGAGGAGGAAGAGGAAATAGAAGAGGAAGAAGCGGCTGAAGAAGAGAAGGCTGAGGAAGGTAGCGAGGAGGAGTAATTTAGAGGAAAGGGGGTGAATCAGCGGGTAACTAGAAAGTGATTGTGATCGTAGGCCTTGGTAACCCCGGTGAAAAATATGCAAGAACACGCCACAATGTGGGCGCTACAGTGGTAAAGGCGTGGTGTAAAAGACTGGGTCTTCGGTTACGAGGTCGGCGTTTCCAATCACGGCATGTGATCACCATTTTTGAGAAGAGAGCACTAATGCTCTTTTGCCCGGTCACCTATATGAACAACAGCGGACTTGCCGTTAAGGCCTGCGTTGAAAGCTTGGAAGTTGAACCAAAGGATATGTTTGTAGTGCACGACGACCTGGATCTCCCGATTGGGCGGCTCAAAATAGTCCGGGGAGGAGGATCAGGAGGCCACAAAGGGGTTCAATCCATCATTCAGCAGCTGGGAACAGACGCTTTTCCCAGGCTCAAAGTGGGAATAGGAAGGCCCCGTTTTGGCGAGTCTGTTGAGGATTTTGTGCTTTCTCCTTTTTACGAAGGCGAGGTGGACGTGATGGAGAAGGTGATAGATGCAGCGGTGCGGGCATGTGAGTGGTTTGTATCAATGGGGGTAGAAGCGGCAATGAATCGTACTAATTGCCAAAATCTAGCGCAAAAGGAGGTAGGAAGCTGATGCACGGACTACAGGGTTTAACGGTTTATGCTCCTTGGCTGGGGATCGTGGGGCTCATTCTTGCATACATTTTGTTCGTTTATGTAAAAAAGCAGCCCAATGGTAACGAACTCATGCAGGAGCTGGAGGAAATGATCCATGATGGTGCCATGGCATTTCTGAAAAGGGAATACTCGGTGTTGTTCTTTTTCATCTTGATAGTGTTTCTCCTGCTGGGGTGGGGAATCGCGTGGCAAACGGCGATAGCCTTTGTAACGGGGGCCTTTTGTTCTATGGTGGCCGGATTCTCTGGTATGAATGCTGCTACCAGGGGCAACAGCAGGACTGCTGAAGCAGCCAATAAATACGGGCAGGCAAAGGCGCTGAATGTCTCCTATTTTTCCGGTTCGGTCATGGGGCTTGCTGTGGCGGGACTTGGACTACTGGGTCTTGGCTTTTGGTTCTGGTATTACGGTAAAGATCCATCAACTGCCGTCTATATAAATGGTTTTGCAATGGGGGCCAGCTCCATTGCCCTTTTTGCCCGTGTGGGCGGCGGTATATATACAAAGGCGGCGGATGTTGGCGCTGATCTGGTTGGAAAGGTGGAAGCCGGTATCCCGGAAGATGACCCCAGAAACCCTGGTGTCATTGCCGATAACGTAGGTGACAACGTGGGGGACATCGCCGGAATGGGGGCTGATATATTTGAGTCATACGTGGGGTCCGTGGTAGCCACAATCGCAATCGGTGCAACTCTTGCGATTACCCCTGAGCTATTGGCCAAATTCCCCATCCTCAAGGGGCTTGACCCAACTACGATCAGACTGAAATTCATGGCCATGCCTATACTTGTGGCAATGGCAGGCCTGTTAAGCTCTTTTGTAGGGGTATTTTCTATCAAGGTATTTCAGCGGGGAAATCCAGCGGCGGCCTTGCGCTATACTACCTTTGTCGCTGCTGCTATATTTGTTATCCTCACGGTGATTGTTACCAAGTCAATAAGAATGCCCATGGGCGCATTCTGGGCGGTGTTTTCAGGTCTTCTGTGCGGTATTGCTATCGGGTTGCTGGCCGAGTATTACACCTCAGGGCCTCCCATCAGAAAGATCGCCGGTCAATCCGTAACAGGCCCGGCGACGGTTATAATTACCGGTCTCGCGGTGGGTATGGAATCTACCTATCTGCCCATTCTCGGTATTTGTGTAGCCACTTTTATAGCATATCAGGTGGCAGGTATTTACGGCATAGGATTGTCGGCAGTAGGAATGCTAGCTACGGTGGGGGCCACAATGACAGTAGATGCCTACGGACCAATAGCGGATAACGCAGGTGGCATCTCCGAGATGGCCGGCCTTGGACCTGAAACACGAAAGATTACTGACAGCCTGGATGCGTTAGGCAACACCACGGCAGCCATAGGAAAAGGATTTGCCATTGGTTCGGCTGCTCTTACGGCCCTGGCTCTGTTTGTAGCATATACACAGTCGGCTGGGTTGAAGATAATAGACATAAAGAATCCGATGGTGGTCATCGGTGTATTCATTGGCGCTATGGTCCCGATGATTTGTGCAGCCCTTACCATGACCTCTGTGGGTAAGGCTGCATTCAGCATTGTTGAAGAGATCAGGCGCCAGTTCAGGGAAATCCCCGGGTTGCTGGAAGGTAAGGAAGGCGTTAAACCTGATCCTAAAACATGTGTTTCAATTGCCACCACTTCAGCACTCAAGGAAATGGTGGCGCCCGGGCTTGTGGCAGTGCTCACCCCAGTGGCAGTTGGTTTCCTCCTTGGCAAAGAGACCCTGGGAGGCATGCTCCTCGGAGCCACAGTGATGGGGGCATTTCTGGCCCTTTTCATGGCCAACGGTGGTGGTGCCTGGGACAATGCTAAGAAATATATTGAGGAAGGAAATTTGGGAGGAAAGGGATCTGACAACCACAAGGCCGCTGTGGTTGGCGATACTGTTGGGGATCCGTTCAAGGATACTTCGGGCCCTGCCATGAATATCCTTATTAAGCTGATGTCAGTGGTTTCCCTGGTTATAGCTCCTATTCTTCCACATGTAGGATACTTTCTCAGGCTGTGGTAGAGGTTTAGCAAGACACCTGTGGGGCAGAAAACCTGTTATCTCTCCTGCCCCGCAGGTTTATGATAACCGAGAGAGTGTTAC
>JALVSJ010000326.1 GCA_027024445.1 Desulfobacterales bacterium | reverse complement strand
CCTGCCACTTGTCCCGAGCTATCCAAAAGTTTATGAACCCAGGTCCTGCCACTTCCGCATGTTCGAGTAGCCCTTCGTTATCATCAAATTGATTAATTAGCACAGATGCGATTTCGCGGGGATTTCGCTTCTGGGATGACGCAAGGGCAAGGGCCAGATTAGTTGCGTAGTGGCCATGTTCGGGATTGTTTGGCACCTCGAGGACAAAGTCAGGCAGGTCAACGTCTTTCAGCAGACCCTTTTGGAAACATTGGTTCACTGTGCTATGAATCAAATCTAACAATTTCTTTCTCATGTTTACGTCTTATCCCTTCCTATCAGCCATTTTGTAAGAACATTAAAGGCTACTCAATATAGGTGGATATATCAAGATATTACTTTTGACGTTTTTCGATCTCAGCCTAGCTATTTTGTCCTTGACCTCAGGGAAGGGAACTGGTAAAAAATGCAAACTGTAGACAATAGACAGTAGACAGATACCTTCCATGAGTGTGCTAAAGATAGAATCCATTGCTGACGGCGTGAAGAAGTACCTGGAGCAGAGGATTGTTACAGGGAAACTTAAGCCCGGCCAGCAGATAAAAGAGCAAGAGGTGGCTGAGTCTTTAGGGATTAGCCGGCCTCCTATTCGTGAAGCGCTCAAGATCCTCGAAGCCGAAGGCCTTATCACAAGGATACCCAATAAGGGGGCCTTTGTGACGGAGATTGAGGAAAAGGACATATGGGAAATATACACCCTCAAGACAGCCCTCTATGGATTAGGAACAAGGCTTGCCTTTGACCGACTCACCGATAGTCTCGTCAGCAAGCTTGACGAGATCACTTACAGGATGAAGGAGTGCATTGAGCAGGAACCTCCCGATATAAGCCGGTACCAAGTCCTGAACGAACAATTTCATGATTTAATGTTAGACGCGGCAGATCACGGGCGACTGAAGAAAATGGCAGCAACGCTTCACAATCAGGTAAAGCGTTACAGCTATCGATCTCTGGCAGAGAGGTCACATCTGCAGAGATCTTATAAGTACCACAAGGGAATTGTGGATGCTATAAAGAAGGGGGAGAAAGAGAAGGCAGCGCAGTTGACGGAGGAACATGTGCTGGAAGGCCTTAAGGTCTTACAGGACATTTCTAAGAGAGGGGATAGGTAAGGAGTTAAATGCTTTAACATTAATTAAAGTAGGAGGGGTAAAGATGAAGAAGTATGGACTTGTACTGGGGCTCGTTCTTGTTTGTTTGTTTGTTTTTGTGGCCTTGCCCGTAGTAGCGCAAGCGGGGGGTACGATTAAGGTGGGAGAGATTAATACTTACAGCAAACTCACCAACTTCACCATCCCTTACCGCAATGGGTGGCAGTTGGCCCTGGAGGAGATTAATAATTCCGGTGGGGTCCTTGGCAAGAAGATAAAGGTAATCTCTCGAGATGATGCTGGGAAGCCGGGCAATGCAGTGAAGATTGCCGAGGAGTTGGTCCGCCGGGACAAGGTGGTGTTGCTCATGGGCTCGTTCTTCAGCCATGTGGGACTGGCCCTTACCGACTTTGCCAAGAGAAACAAGGTGTTTTACCTGGCTGCTGAGCCCCTCTCTGACGCCCTTGTATGGGCAAAAGGTAATCGCTACACCTTCAGGTTAAGACCATCAACCTATATGCAGGCAGCCATGCTGGCAACAGAGGCAGCCAAAAATCCTGCCAAACGCTGGGCAACCATTGCTCCGAACTACGCATATGGGAAGGATGCTGTTAAATCTTTCGAAAAAGTCTTAAAGGCGAAAAATCCCAGTGTGAAATTTGTCGCTGAACAATGGCCTGCGCTTTTCAAGATCAATCCTGGTTCTGAGATCCAGGCACTAGCAAAGGCAAACCCCGAAGGCGTTTACAACGTAACTTTTGGTAGTGACCTTGCCAAGTTCGTCAGGGAAGGCAAGCTGCGGGGTTTTTTCAAGGGTCGTTTTATTGTTAGCCTGCTTACGGGTGAACCGGAATACCTGGATCCTCTGAAAGATGAAGCACCTGAGGGCTGGCTGGTGACGGGCTATCCGTGGTACGACATCAAAACCCCTATGCATACCAAATTCTTGAAGGCCTACCAGGCCAAGTATCATGATTATCCAAGGACGGGTTCAGTGGTGGGTTACAGCATGATGTGGGCCGTGGCAAACATGCTTGAGAGGGCAGGCTGCACAGACACCGAGAAGATGGTAGACGCCATGGAAGGATTGACCTTTGATTGCCCCTTCGGTCCCGTTACGTTCAGAAAGATCGACCATCAGTCCACCATGGGGGCTTTTGTGGGTTATACTGCCCTGAAAAACGGCAAAGGCGTAATGGTCAACTGGAAGTACATGGATGGAAAGGACTTTCTACCTAGCGACGAAGAGGTAAGAAAGCTGAGACCACAGGATTAATTCATAAGCGGGGGCAGGAGAAAGGCCCTGCCCCCGCCATTTGATTTAGGGCAGGATCACACCTTGGGACCACTCATAGTTCAATTTCTCACAGGACTTTCTGATGCTGCCTCGCTGTTTTTTGTGGCAGCGGGTCTGTCGCTCATATTCGGGGTCAGCAGAGTCGTGAACATGGCCCATGGCTCCTTTTACATGGTAGGGGCCTATGTGGCGTATTTTGTAGTATCCTTTCTTCCAAAAGGTGTTTTCACATTCTGGTCCAGCATAGTTATTGCAGCCCTGGCCGTAGGGGTACTTGGAGTCATAATAGAAATACTGCTTATGAGGAGGCTTTACAAGGCCCCTGAGCTTTTTATGCTCATGGCGACATTTGCCGTGCTCCTTGTCATTGCGGACCTGTCGCTGTGGCTGTTCGGGGCTGAGGACAAGATAGGCCCCAGGGCCCCCGGCCTGGATGGCAGTTTCAACATCATGGGGGCATTGATCCCACAATATGACATTGCGCTGATCCTGATAGCTCCCGTCATCCTCTTGGGATTATGGTTTTTGCTCAACAAAACGAGGTGGGGGATACTGATCAGGGCCGCCACGGAAGACCGTGATATGCTGGCAGCCCTAGGGGTCAACCAGAAGTGGCTCTTCACGAGTGTTTTCTTCCTTGGCTCATGCCTGGCAGGCCTTGGAGGTGCTATCCAGCTTCCCAAAGGCGGGGCAGACTTACTCATGGACCTCAATGTGATAGCCGCGGCATTCGTCATCGTGGTGGTGGGTGGAATGGGAAGCATTGGTGGAGCCTTTTTGGCCTCGGTGCTTATTGGTGAACTGTCTTCCTTCGGCGTCCTGGTGCTACCCCAGAGCACCCTGGTCATGATGTTTCTGGTTATGGCCGTTGTGCTGATCATAAGACCCTATGGCCTGCTGGGAAAGCCCGAGGCAGAGGAGCACCTTCCTCCCGAATTGGTAGAATCTCCCTTGCGTCCGGCGCCTTTCAAGCTGAGGCTGATAGGCCTGGGGCTATTGCTTGTTCTGCTGGGGCTGCCATTTTTCGCGGGTAGTTTTCAACTCGTCCTTTTTGGCGAAATAGCCATATTTGCCCTGGCCTGCATGAGCCTGTTTTTCATGATGGGTCCAGGGGGAATGGTCTCCTTCGGCCATGCCGCGTTCTTTGGAGGAGGGGCGTATGCCGCAGCCTTACTGGTACACTACGTTCATTCACCGATGGAACTGGCAATACTTCTGGCACCCCTTTGCATGGGCCTACTTGCCCTAATTATAGGATGGTTCTGTGTCCGGCTCTCAGGAGTGTACCTTGCCATGCTGACCCTGGCCTTTGCCCAGATATGCTGGTCCATAGTGTTCCAATGGAGTGGCTTTACAGGGGGCGATGACGGGATCCTGGGTATCTGGCCTTCCAGGTGGGCAAGTAATGAGGTGGTCTTCTATTATCTGACCATAGTGATCAGCATTGGTGGGATATTGCTCCTGAGGTACCTGCTCTTTACCCCTTTTGGCTACACCATGAGGGCGTGCAGGGACTCCCATTTGAGGGCAGAGTCAATAGGCATTAATGTCAAGCGTCAGCAGTGGTTTTCCTTTGCCGTGGCAGGGGTGTTTGCCGGGCTTGCTGGCGGCATATACGTGTTCTCTAAAGGGAGTGTATTCCCGACCGAGATGTCAATATCAAGGTCTTTTGACTTTCTGCTTAGTGTACTGCTCGGGGGAATCCATTCCCTCTCGGGGCCCGTTGCAGGGGCCACTGCGTTTATCTGGCTGGAGGACAAGATCTCTAGGGTACATTTCTGGCGACTCATTTTGGGGAGTATTTATATCTTTCTGGTAATGGCATTTCCGCAGGGAATTGCAGGCTATTTCAGCAAGAGGTTTGAGGGAGTCTTTTCGGGTAGAAAATGATGAGCGGAGATGGTCGTACATGAGCAAGCTCCTGGAAGTAAAAGAACTATACAAATCATTTGGGGGAGTAACTGCGGTAGATGGAGTCAGCTTTGAGCTTCAGGAGGGCCATCTCCTTGCCATGATTGGACCTAACGGTGCGGGAAAGTCCACCTGTTTTAACCTGATAAACGGCCAGTTGAAGCCTGACAGCGGAACAATCAAGATTCTGGGAAAAGAGACAACCGGAATGAGGCCAAGACAGGTGTGGAGACTTGGTGTGGGGAGGACATTTCAGGTCACCTCTACATTCCCCTCAATGACCGTGCTTGAGAACGTCCAGATGGTACTCGTATCAAAGCACCGAAGGCTTAACTGCATGACGAGGAAAACCTCAAGCCTGTACAGCGATGAGGCCATGGATCTGCTCAGTCTGGTGGGGGTGACAGATCAGTGGGACAGACCATGCGGAATCCTCGCCTACGGAGATCTCAAAAGGGTTGAGCTGGCAATTGCCCTTGCAAACAGCCCAAAACTGCTTCTTATGGATGAGCCTACTGCGGGAATGGGCGTCAAAGAACGGCTAAAACTGATGGAGTTGACCGCAAAAATTGTAAAGGATCGCAATATTGGGGTGCTGTTTACCGAACACGACATGGACGTAGTCTTTGCCCATGCAGATTCAATAATAGTGTTGAATTACGGAAAATTGATCGCCCGGGGCACTCCTACCGAAGTGCGGGATAACGAGGAAGTAAAGCAAATATATTTGGGTTCCTGCGCAGTAGCCAATTGATGGTCTAGTTAGTACAGGTCAGCGATGGAAATGAGAGAAAATCAACACATTCTAACCCTCAGCAATGTTAATACCTTTTACGGAAAGGCCCAAATCCTCTTTGACATGTCTCTCGCCATGTCGCCAGGTGAGGCTGCAGTGCTCTTGGGGAGAAATGGAGTGGGGAAGAGCACAACTTTTAAAAGTATCATTGGTTTTGTGGTGCCTAAGAGTGGTGAGATTAGGTTTAAGGGGCATGACATAACAGGTCTGCCTCCATACAAGATTTGTTCAATGGGACTTGGTTATGTCCCGGAGGACAGGAGAATTTTCACAGGACTTACTGTTATGGAAAATCTGGAAGTGGGCAGAAGGCCTCCCAGGGAAAGGTTTGAACCTTGGACTCCTCAGCGGCTTTTTGAACTCTTTCCCAATTTGGCGGCTGTGAGCAAGCATTTGGGTGGTCAAATAAGTGGAGGGGAGCAACAGATGCTTACCATTGCCAGGACTCTTATGGGAAATCCTGAAATGATTATTCTGGACGAGCCGTCAGAGGGCCTCGCTCCAGTCATTGTGGATCAGTTGGCCAATACCATCAAGAATTTAAAGGACAATAATGTGACGGTCTTGCTTGCAGAGCAGAACCTTAATTTCGCAAGGAGGATCTGTGACAGGGCCTTCATCGTTGACCACGGTAGGGTGTGCCATGAGAGCACAATAACAGATCTGACCGATGATGTGTGTGAAATGTATCTGGCAGTCTAATGTCTTCGGTCCGAGCTGCTAGGCAGGAGACAAAAGGTATAGGGAACAGGGTGCAAGGTTAAGGGAAAAAAATCACCTATGAAAATATAGAAACTGTGGAAAAGGTCACATTTTGTGTCACTCCCGTGCCCGCCTGCATCGGGCAGGCTTTCGCGGGAATCACGTTTTGGGGGTTTTTTGACGATCTCATAGCGAAAAATTGGGAGGAGTTATGGCGATATTACCTGAGGTTAAGAAACATTACGGCAGGCTGAAGCTATTCATTAACGGAGAATGGTTGGACTCTGAGTCAACGGAGATAAAGGAAGATACTAACCCGGCCACTGATGAGGTCATAGCAGAGTTTCCGGTTGCAACAGAGGCGGAGGCGAGGTTTGCTGTGGAGGCGGCCCACAGAGCATTTGCCAGCTGGAAGGAATTGCCCATGCGGGAACGAGCAAGAATGCTATTCGATATGAGGGCCAAGTTTGAAGAGCACTTCGACAGGATGACGCGTATATTGACCCAGGATCATGGGAGGACAATAGGAGAGTCCATAGGGTCTGTTAGACGCGTAATCGAAAATATTGAGTCAGCTTGTTCTGCCCTCTATGGGCTAGTGCGACGCAATGAGCATCTAGATCAACTGGCCAATGGCATAGATGAATACCTTGTATGGGAGCCCTTGGGAGCATTTCTCATTATTACCCCGGGCAACATCCCAATGCACGCATGGTCATCATTTGTGCCCTACGCCCTTGCAGCAGGCTGTACGGTCGTGGTCAGTCCCAGCAGCCAGGATCCCGTGGCTGCACAGACCATTTGCGAGGTAGCCCAGGAGACAGGGTTTCCGTCCGGAGTTATCAATCTGGTCTACGGTGGCCGACAGATCAACAAGTACATACTTTCCCAGCCAGAAATTAAAGGGGTTGGTTTTATCGGGTCAAACAGGGCAGGACATGAGCTCTTTGCCTTGTGCGGGCAATTGAAAAAGACCTCGTCCATCAATGGCAATGGGAAGAACTACTTAGTAGTGATGCCAGACGCAGACCTTGACAGTGGTGTTCAATGGCTATTGCGGGCCTGTTTTGGCATGAGCGGGCAGAGATGCCTCGGAGTGGACAACGTAGTCATAGTAGGAGACATCTATGATAAGGTAAAGAGCCGCTTTGTTGAAGCAGCGAAAGGCATGAAGATGGGCTACGGCCTGGATGAGGATGTGGACCTTGGCCCCCTTACCACCAGAGAGGGTCGGGACAGTGTTATTGACTGGATAGATAAGTCACTGGCAGACGGAGCCAAAATGGTTCTGGACGGCAGGAATAAGAGTCCTGAGCAATACCCCAACGGCTATTTTCTCGGCCCAACTATTCTGGAAGACGTTGACGTGGATATGCCTACGGCGAAGGTGGAGGCATTTGGCCCCGTGGCGGCTCTTATTAAGGCTGAGAGCCTGGAGCAGACAATTGAATGGATAAATACAAAGACGAATTTGGGTCATTCCGCGTGCATAATGACCCAGAATGGAAAGAACGCTCGAAAATTTATTCGAGAGGTGAACGTCGGGAATGTGGGCGTGAATGTAGGGATACCGCAACCTTATGCATTTTTCCCTTTGGGCTCCAGGCGAGAGTCATTTGTGGGAACAGCCAAGTCGCGGATGGCTTCCATGAGACTTTTCATGGATGAGAAGACTGTTACTGCCAGGTGGGTGTAAGGCAGGTGTAAGGCTTAGGGTATAGGCTATAGGGTAGAGGAACAGGGTATTAGATTCAAGGTGAAAGGTACGAGGAAGGGAGGTCAGGTACAGACTGGAAAGGGTCCCCTTACGGATGAAGGAACTAATATTTAAGATTAACCAAGAAAGGAGGAGGACATTATGAAAGGATTCGTAATAGTTGGGTTAATGTTGGCACTATTGCTGTGCGTTAACGGTAACCAGGCAATGGCGCAGGCCGGAAAGACGGCTGTCATCGTGGTGGATGTGCAGGGAGATTTTACCACATGGAAGCACGGGTCGTTGGCGGTACCAGGGACAGATGAAAAATTTGTGAAGCAAGTAGAAACCACGACAAGGGAATTGGCCAACAAGGGGCTCCTCATTTTTGGCACACAGGACTGGCATCCCGCAAACCACGTATCTTTTTACACCAATCATCCGGGGAAGAAGCCTTTTGATGTCATCAAGGTAAATGGCAAGACCCAGGTATTGTGGCCTCCCCATTGTGTGCAGGGGACGGAGAATGCCAGAGTATTGGTGGACAACAACCTGTTCCTGGCCATTGTTAAGAAGGGTACGGATCCTAGATATGATAGTTATTCGGGATTCCAGGATGACGGGGGCCATAAGACAGAGATGGATGAAATCCTCAAGCGCAATGGCGTCACGAAAGTCATCGTGTATGGAATAGCCACAGACTACTGTGTGAAGGCTACGGCCATTGATGCTGCAAATGCAGGCTATAAGGTCATGGTCATCGAATCTCTTTGCAGGGGTGTTGCGCCAAATACCAGCAAGGCTGCGATTGAGGAAATGAAGAAGAAGGGTATCACCATTGTGAAGGACTATGATCCCAAGCTGGTGTGCAGTTTTTGAGGAAGTTTGTCCGCGGGCATATTCTGTATTGGTCTAGAGATAACGTCTCCCTGTCCTCTTCAAGGCGTGCCTGAGTTGGGGAGAGAGGTATAATGGCGTTTACCAGTATCAATAAGGTCATACCGAAAATAGGCGCCTCCGAGTTGGCCAGAGGCATAAGGCTGTTCTGCGACGATATATGGTTAAGGATCGATGATTGTCTTGTGCTGAAGGTTAAAAGAAGCGATAGGCCCCATGCCAGGGTCGTGTCTGTGGATTACTCTGATGCATTACAATTGCCTGGCGTGGTGGGCGTACTCACCTACAGGGATGTCCCCGGAGAACTGCTCTACGGGCTCATCACCAAGGACCAACCGCTCCTTGCAAGAGAAAAGGTGAGGTTCCTGGGAGAGGCTATAGCCCTGGTTGTAGCAGATGATGAAGAGACTGCAGAGAATGCCCTGGAGCTTATCCACGTCGAGTACGAAGACCTGCCCGCCGTTTTTGATCCCGAAGAGGCCCTAAAGGGGGGGGCGCCTATCCTTCACGAGGGCGGTAACCTTTTACACCGCAGGACAGTTCGCCGGGGCGAGGTTGATCGTACGCTCTCTAAGAGTCACATTGTAATTAGAAGGAATTATACCACCAGCCACCTTGAACATTCATACCTGGAGCCTGATGCGGGGGTGGGCTATATTGATGATCAGGGCCACTATGTAATCTATGCTTCCACTCAGAACCCACATTACGACCAGGCTGAGGTTGCTCGAATACTCGGTGTTGAAAAGGATAAGATAAGGATAATACAGGCAGCCACTGGTGGAGGCTTTGGGTCCAAGCTGGACCTCAATGTGCAGGGCTACATTGCCCTGGCACTGTACCGTTTTGGCCGCCCTGCCAGGCTTACCTATTCCAGAGATGAGGCGCTCCTGGCCACTCCCAAGAGACATCCCCTGAAGATGGAGCTTGAAACAGGGGCTGACAGTACAGGCAGGTTAACTGCGCTTCGTGCCAGGATCATATGTGATACAGGGGCCTATGCCTCATATGGGATGGCTGTGGCTACCAGGGCCGCTGTTCATGTTACGGGCCCGTATCAGATAGATCATGTGGATATAGAGTCTTTAGCCGTTTATACAAACAACCCGGTGGCTGGCGCCATGCGGGGTTTTGGCGCGCCCCAGGTGGCCGTGGCCTATGAATCCCAGATGGATCTAATCGCAGAGGAACTGGGTATAGATCCCTTAGAGATAAGAAAGATCAATGCATTCAAGAGAGGAAGCGTTACTGCCACAGGCCAGGTACTGGACTACAGCGTGGGTATCCTCTCAACGCTGGAAGCCGTGGAGACATACTTCAGGGAGGCGAGAGACAAATGGGAAAGCGATGGTGGAAGCGACCTGCAAAGGGGGATCGGCTTGGCTTCCATGTGGTACGGGATAGGGAATACTGCCTCCAAGAACCCGGCACATGCCAGGATTGAACTAAAAGCAAATGGACAGATTATCCTGTATACGGGTGCAGCAGATATAGGACAGGGATCAACAACGGTTTTAACCCAGATTGCTGCTGAGGCCCTTGGGTTAGATCCATCGGATATTAAGACCATTTACGCCGACACCGCAGTTACTGCCAATGCAGGGGCCACCTCGGCCAGTCGTCAGACCTATATCTCGGGAAACGCAGTGAAAGATGCGGCACAGAAACTGGCAAAAGCCCTTATTGTGAAGGCTTCAACAATGCTGGGCTGTAAGCCAGAAGAACTTTTTTTGAAGGGTGGTTTTGTGACTTGTGGCAAGGAAGGCGAGAAGCTGAGCATCAGGGACATAGCCAAGAGGTTTTACGGTGAGGGCAGTACCATGATCTTTGAAGGGTACTTCGACCCAGAGACAACCATGCTTGATCCAGACACGGGCCAGGGCATCCCTTACGCGACCTATGCCTTTGCCACTCATCTCGCTTTGGTGGAAGTGGACAGGGGAACCGGAGAAGTTTTCGTGAGGAAAATCGTGGCGGCCCATGATGTTGGCAGAGCGATTCATCCACAAAATGTGGAAGGGCAGATACAGGGTGGAGTGGCTATGGGCGTGGGTTTTGCTCTCATGGAAGAATACTTACCAGGCCAGACTAAATCAATGGCAGATTACCATATTCCAACGTCCCTGGATGTGCCGGAAGTAATCCCCATAATCATAGAGGATGAGGAGCCAACAGGGCCTTATGGCGCAAAGGGAGTAGGGGAGCCTTCCCTGATACCCACGGCCCCTGCAATTTTAAATGCGATAGCCGATGCGCTTGGCAAGAGGGTTTATGGGCTGCCGGCAAAGCCAGAAAAGATAAGAAAAACCTTAAAGGAGGGATCGTAATGTCCTGCACACTTCTTAAGAATATCGGCACCATAGTAAGTGGAGACATAGAAAAGCCAATTGCTGAAGGGGATTCCATTTGGATTGAAGATGGCCTTATCAAGGCCGTTGGCAGTGGGATTGGAGATGAGTCTTCCGCTGACTTTGTTATTGATTGCGCCGGTACAACAGTAACACCTGGGCTTATAGATTCCCATTGCCATGTTATCCTGGGCGATTACACATCAAGGCAGAAACAAATAGGATTTCTGGAAAGTGAGGTACACGGAGGGGTTACCACCATCATCTCCGCAGGCGAGGTACACCTGCAGGGCAGGCCCAAGGACCCTGCGGGAGTAAAGGCGCTGGCAATCTTGGCTGCCAAGTCATTCCAAAATTTTCGACCCGGTGGGGGGAAGGTGATAGGTGGCGCAGTTATATTGGAAAAAGGGCTCACGAAACAGGATTTCGAGGAAATGGCGAGGGAAGGCGTTCGCACCGTAGGCGAAATTGGTTTAGGCAGTGTAAAGGACCCTGAAGAGGCAGCCCCTATGGTCCGGTGGGCCAAGGAGGTGGGGATGACCGTCATGATGCACTCTGGTGGGACCTCCATACCGGGGAGCAGTGTTGTGACAGCAGAGATGATAATGAAGGCCAACCCGGATATTGTATCGCATCTGAATGGCGGACCTACGGCCGTGCCCATGGAGGAAGCGAGAAAGCTTATCTATGAAACGGAATTTGCCCTTGAGATTGCCCACTGTGGTAATCCCAAGGTGGCGGTGGAGGCTGGAAAGATGATAGTGGAAGCCGGGGCACAGGCGCGGGTGATCATCGGAAACGACGCCCCATCAGGCACTGGTGTGGTCCCTCTGGGGATCCTGCGTGTGATGAATCTTCTGGCTGCCCTGACTCCAATAAGGCCGGAAGAGGTAGTATGCATGGCTACCGGGAATACCGCCAGGGTTCATAAGCTGAACAGAGGAATCATTGCCGAGGGCAAAGAGGCAGACCTGGTTATCATGGATGCGCCTATGGGTTCAGTGGGTGATGATGCCCTGGGCGCCATTGAGGCGGGGGACAATCCGGCAGTTTCCATGGTTCTGGTAGATGGAGAGATTGTGGTGGGAAAGAGCAGAAATACCCCGCCCCCAAAGAGGAAACCAGCGATAGTTTGACATTAAGTTCCGAAAGGGTAAGAGGCTCGAGATATAGGACCGACAGAGGGACATGGGAGCGCTTGCAGGTCCAAGGCACAAGGAGCAAGGTGCAAGGAAAAGAGTCAAGAGGCCTTCCTAGGTGAAATCTCTGGCTGTTCAATGTGCCGGTTACGAAGAGCAGGAAGATTGAGTGTGGTGTTTGAACAAGAATGATTCTAGTTGATGAGGAAAAATGCATTGGCTGCGGTTATTGTGTCAGGGACTGCCCTGTGGAGGCGATGTCCTTGAAGAAAAAAAAGGCCGTAGTGGATGCGCAGACCTGCACGGAATGCGGTGCGTGTATAAGGGTATGTGAGCAGGGAGCGATCTCACGGGGCCCTGCACGGAGTCCGGAGGCGGTCCAGTGTGAGGCATGTCCGGTCCATTGTGCCATAAATCCAGGTAGGCTCGGGGCATGCCACAGATACACCAATGAGGGGGGAGAACTCAGAAGGGTTACGCGGTTACATACCTATGAAGATGTAAAAGATATTGTGGGGCCCTCGCCACACGAGGCAATACGCAGACCATTTATAACCGGAATTGGCGCAGGCACCACATACCCTGATTGCAAGCCTGCCCCTTATATTGTGAAGGGGAAACGCGGTGATGTGGATGTTGTAACAGTGGTTACAGAAGCCCCATTAAGCTACAGTTCTCTAATGATCAAGATAGATACTGACCTGCCAGTTGGAGAGGAGGGGGCCTCAGTCTACGCGGGCAAGACAAAGATAGGCATGGTGGTGACCGAGCAGTATGGCTCCAAGATGGTTTCCCTGGGAGGGGTGAATCTATTGACAGGGCCTGGCGGGATTACGGTGGCGAGAACCCTTGTAAAAGCGGCCAATAGGGAAACCATTAGGTTGCGGGTCGAAGACGGGGCCAGTCTTGAGCTTCGGGTGGGCAAGGCACCCGTAATAGATGGTGAGATACCAAGCAAAATGAGGGTGGGGTGTGGAAGTGCTACAATGGGGCTTTTTGCTCCACTTTTTTTGAAGGCTGCCGATGAAGCGATAGTGCTGGATTCCCATCTTACTAGCCTCATGAGTGAGCATGCCGCGGGTCGTTTTGTAGGAGCGAAGCCTACGGGTGTGAAGCTGCGGTTCAAAATGAGCACCCCGGGGAGGTATTTTGGCGATCATGGAAAAGGATGGGGAGGAACTTCCGTTGAAAATCCTGTAGATATAATTGAGAAGATAGATACCCGGGTAGCATGGCCTGGAATGAAAATACTTATAACAGAGACAACGGGATCGAAGGGAGCCATGTATGAGCTTCAGGACGATGGGACCCTGAAGCAGATCCCACTGAATGAATATGCTCGAGAGGTGATGACAGCCATTTCATCGACTTGTGAGCCTTCAAGAGTTTCCGCTGTTTATATGGGCGGAACTGGTGGCAGTGCGAGGGCGGGCGTCGCCAACCATCCCATTAAGCTTACCCAAGCAATACACTCTGCCAAAGCCAACCTTACCATTGGCGGCGCCCAGCCCTATGTACTGCCTGGCGGCGGCATCAATTTTATGG
>JALVSJ010000325.1 GCA_027024445.1 Desulfobacterales bacterium | reverse complement strand
CCTCCAAGTACTCCAGTGGGAAAAGGACTCGGTGGAAGACGCGGGTCTCGTGAAGATCGACATCCTGGGTAACCGCAGCCTCGCTGTGATCCGCGATGCCCTTGATCTTATTTATGAAAATTACGGCAAAAAGATAGACTATGCCTCCCTTAATCCCCTGGATGACCCTGAGACCATTCGCATTTTCTATGATGCAAATACCTTCGGGGTATTTTACTTTGAAAGCCCTGCCACCCGCCAGGTTCTCACACAGGTGAGCTCAGGGTTCACATTCGAGCAGTACAAAAAGCTCGATCACTTCCATATCAACGTGGTGGTGACCTCCATTATTCGTCCTGCCTCTAACCAATGTATCCATACCTGGGTGGACAGGCTCCACGGGGCCCCATGGGATGCCCCCCACCCACTCCTTCGACCCGTGCTGGAAGAGACCCTCGGAGTGATGGTCTTTCAGGAACAATTAAGCCAGGCGGCCATCCATCTGGCAGGATTTGATCCTGCAGAAGCAGACACACTCCGCAAGGTGGTAAGCAAGAAACACAAGCAAAAAAAGTTGCGTGATTTTTACCAGAGGTTCGTAAAAGGAGCGCGGGCAAGGGGAGTGCCGGAAGATACGATCAAAGAAGTGTGGACCATGATCATGGGCTTTGATGGTTACAGTTTTTGCAAGCCCCATTCGGCAAGTTACACCCTGGTGGCCTATAAATCCGCCTTCTTGCGCGCCCATTATCCGGCTGAATTCATGGCATCGGTGATCTCAAACGGCGGGGGCTATTACTCAACCTTTGCCTATATCTCAGAGGCAAAAAGAATGGGCCTCAAGGTCCTGAGGCCTGATATCAATGAAAGCCACATCAAATACACGGGCAAGGCAGATCGAATAAGGATGGGCTTCATGCAAATAAAGGACCTGAATCGGGACGCCATGAAGGCTATTGTGGAGGAAAGGAACAAGAATGGTCCCTTTGCATCCCTCATGGAATTCCTGAGGCGCACTTCGGGCCATGTGCATCTCCAAGATGTACGGGTTCTTATAAAAGCCGGATGTTTTGATTCCCTGGCCAGGGAGCTTACCAGGGCGCAGCTCATGTGGGAGGCACTCCGGTTCTTCGGGAAAAAAGCAAGGGTTGCTGCTTGCGCTCAAGGATCCATATTTTCCTCTTCTGGTTCAAGCGAGGGCTCTGGCTCCCCACATTGGGAGGGGCCCACGCAGAATATGGGAAGCAAGCATGCTGCCATCAAGCAAGAGATTGATACCTTCGGCTTTCCTGTTACCACTCATCCCCTTGAGCGATACAGGAAGATCCTCATGAGGCTGAACCATGTCCAGGCGCGTGATCTTAGAAAGTGGGTCGGGAAAGAGGTAACTACTGTGGGATGGATGATCACATCAAAGAGCGTTTATGCGAGGGACGGAAGGCCCATGAAATTTGCCACCTTTGAAGATACCACCGGTATTTACGAGACCGCGATATTCCCTGATGTGTATCATCGCTACTGCCATATCCTCACCACGGCCAGACCCTATATCCTCCGAGGAAAGGTAGAGGAGGATCGTGGAGCCATCACGCTCACCATCCACAGGCTCGAGCCCATCAGGCCTGTGCCAAACGCTGCTCTGCGATGCGGCTGGCAGCAGCCTCCGGGCTGATCCCTTCTTTTGAAGCAATCTGGAATACATGCTCCAGCGCTTCGCTGACAGATGTGGCCACCTCTTTCTCTGCCCGCTCCTTGCTCCACCCCTTGGTCTCCATGCCAAGGATAGCCATGGCTCCCCCCACATTGACCACATAATCAGGAGCATACAATATACCCCTTGTGCGCAGCAGATCTGCATCCTCCTGGGTCTCAAGTTGATTATTGGCGCCTCCCACCACAGCCTTGCAATTCAGCCTGGCTATGGTGGCCTTGTTCAGTATCCCGCCGATGGCACAGGGCGAAAACACATCGCACGGGGTATCATAGGCAGCGGGCTCAGGTACGTATTCGAGGCCCTTTTCATCCCTGTACCTTCTCACTAATGCTTCATCAACCTCACTGAATAGTACATGCGCACCTGAATTCAATAAGTGATCCACCAGAGGCCCTCCCACACTACCTACGCCCTGCACAAGCACTTTTCTGCTGTTCAGGTCATCGGTTCCATAAATATTCCTACATGCCACCTTGATACCTGCTAATACCCCAATTGCTGTGTATGGCCCGGAAGAGCCACTGCCTCCAGCCTTAGGAGTACATGCAAAGATGTAAGGGGCCCCTGTTTCTGCGATAATATCCATGTCTTCAGAGCAGGTGCCCATGTCAGGGCCCGTATAGAACATTCCACCAAGTTGCTTTACAAGTGCACCATAGCGGCGCAAAAGCCCCGGCCTTACCTTTTCATCAAGCCCTTCAGGAACAGCTATGACACATTTGCCCCCGCCCCAGGGCATGTTGGGCACAGCGTATTTGTATGCCATGCCCTTTGCTAGGAGCATGGCATCGTGAAGTGCCACCCTTGGGCTGGGATAGGTACGCATCCGCGTCCCACCAGCGGCAGGCCCAAGGCGGGTCGAGTATATGGCGATAAAAATCCAGGCATCGGCTTCACGGTCATATCGCACAACAACTGTTTCTCCCTTCCATTCCCTGATCAGATCCTCCATCTTTTCCTCCTCTCGTATTTCAGCCTCTTCACCATCTCCAATCTATTTCTATTATGCGCTCGGTTTCTTTGCAAGAAATACCGATGATTAGACTGTAAAACCATGAAAAATTGTGGCCGTCAACGCTTGTGGTTTATCACGCCATGATATCCCCTTTCATGCAAGGATAATCACCATAGAAGGTGCTTATGATGCAATGGTCTCAGACCGACCTTACCGAAAGGCAATGACACAAGATCAAGCCCTCCGTATCCTTGAAATGAACCCAGATTATGCGCGAAGGCCAGCGGAATCAATTTAAAAGCAGCGTCGGGAGGTCCTTGGAAGACTGCATCTACCGAATGAGCCTTCCTTGAACTCTCGTGGCGGTCCGAGCAGGGATGCTCAGGTTATGAATAAATCAGCCTATCACAACTCCCTCAGGCATCCCGCCTGCCGGCCAGGCAGGCGGGGAGGACCGCCCCCCTGTAAGGAGTCAGATGCAGTCTGAAAAGGATCTTCCGACGCTGCAGCGAACGTAGCAAGACGATGTCCCATTGCCTTTCATCAAACAGCTCACGCCACAAGAGTGTTACACATTGCTCCACAAGGCTGTTTGAATATTGGCCCATAATCTGGGATGAATTCAGGAACACAATTTGACCCTGAGATTGTCTCCGTTTTCCTCCCTGCAGTCTTGGGCCAATTGCCGACAAAAAAGAGCCAGTTATTAGAAGCCGCAATTTGAATCCGACAAGGCATTTGACAACCCCACACAGAGCCGCTATCCTGATAAGTAATCAACAAACTTACGTTATTTTGCCCCAAAGGCAGCCAACGTCTTTGGGGTTTTTTGGCGCAAATTCGCGCCCGAGGTCTCTTGCGAGGGCAAATGAAAGGTCGGTGGAGCAGAAAAAACGGCTATCGCGATGTGCTTTCCGTGAGCCTACCTTTGGTCGCCTCTATGGGGGCCATTACCTTGATGCAGTTCACTGACAGGGTGTTCCTTGCCAACTATTCAATGGAGGCCATCAGTGCCGCCCTTCCAGCAGGGATTGCCTCTTTTGCCGCAATATCCTTCTTCATGGGCGTAGCAAATTATGTGAACCCCTTTGTTGCCCAATACACAGGGGCACAAATGCCGGAAAGGGTGGGTGCAGCCCTGTGGCAGGGTATCTACTTCTCCCTCATCTCTGCCAGCTTTCTTGCTTCCCTCTACTTCCTCTCCGGGCCACTATTCACCCTCATTGGCCACGCGCCTGCTGTTAGGGAATTGGAAATACGCTATTTCAACATCCTGATCCTTGGTGCAGGCCTGGTGGTAATGGGCTCGGCCCTGTCGTGCTTTTATACGGGCCGGGGGCTCACTTGGACAGTAATGTTGGTTAACCTTACTGGAGCCGCCGTCAACATCCCCTTGGATTACTGCTTGATAAATGGCATCGGTCCATTTCCGCGTCTGGGCATAGTGGGAGCCGGCATTGCGACGGTGACGGCATACGGCGTTATCGTCCTTATCTTCTGCATTCTCATTTTCAGCAGAAAAAACAGAGACCGATTTGGAACATGGAGGCACAGATCTTTTGACAAAGAACTCTTTGGCAGACTCATGCGCTTTGGTGCGCCCAGTGGGATCCAGTTTTTCCTCGAGGTTTTTGGATTTACATTTTTTATCCAGATGCTGGGCAGGCTGGGACAGACCGAGCTGGCAGTATCAAACATCGTCCTTTCCATAGAATCCCTGTCCTTTATGCCCATGGTGGGATTCCACATTGGTACAGCCACCCTGGTCGGTCAGGCCATCGGCAGTGGAAACCCGGATGAAGGCGCTACGGCTACTCTAAATGCCTTGCATATTACCTTTGCTTATATGGCTTTTCTATCTGCTGTGTTTTTACTTTTTCCCAAGCCGCTGTTACATATCTTTTCAGCAGGTCACAGACCGGGTGATTACATAGAAATTGCACGACTCGGGGTTATTTTGTTAAGATTCGTCGCGCTATTCTGT
>JALVSJ010000324.1 GCA_027024445.1 Desulfobacterales bacterium | reverse complement strand
GTTTTTCTCACCAGGCTGGCACATCTGCCACCCACTGCAATGCTTCCTTATCATACAATAGTGTATCGAGTGCGACCGGGTGATTCCCTTTACAAGATTGCAAGGCGTTTTAAAACTTCCGTGGCAAACATAGTGCGCCTAAATCGAATCAAAAGGCCCAGTTACTTAAAGGTAGGCTCGACCCTGAGGATCCCTGTCGGGCTGGAAAAAAACCTGAGATTTGCCTTTGTGGGAACTTCTACATAGAAAGGAACTACCACGCCCCAAACAGCAGAGTATCAAGAAGAATTCTTGCTTTCCGACCGGCACCAGGCTCAAACCGATCTAATTGCTGTGCTGCGTGCCGCGAGGAATCAAAACCTAATCTGACATACCCTTTGCCTTTCTTTCAAGCTCATATCGCTTCTCGCTCCTGCGACACAACTCCCAGATGATGCACTGTGGCCTGAACTTACAATACCCGCATGGGTCAGTGCACGCCTCACAGTTATCCAGACACTCTTGACAGTACCATATATCCATCTTCTGACATGATACTACTGCATCCCTGTCAGGATGATTCTTACATGTCGGCATAGCTTTATCCTCTCCCTCTTTGGTTGGCCCAACTAAAGCCAACACTCGCTTGAAGTTCCATACTAACTAACTATCATTTCGCTTCCTGTCAACACTACAGGGGCTGACATCTTCCTATAACGAGCTTTTTTCTTGCCTACTGTCTCTCGTTTTCATAATGTATAAAATAAGATAACATGGATAGCCCCTAGATTTTCTTCTCATTAAAGTATCACACTGGAGATCATGGGTACAACTTTTACAAAGGAATTACATGAATGTTACTCCAGGTGGTGCAGAAGCCGACAGGGCAGAGCTATAGAATATTCCCTCGAATCTCTTATCCATTCCATTATGGATATTCAACCTGGCCTCAGAGTATTAGACATCGGGTGTGGCGCTGGCAACCACTTGCTTCTGTTGAGCAAAATGGGACTGGATGTGAGCGGAGTTGACTGTTCACCATTTATGATTGAGCAGGCTAGATCCAGGCTGGGGCGCCATTGCACGCTGACGACCTGCGAAGCTGAAGATCTACCTTTCGATGACAATGAATTTGACTCGGTTTTTCTTATCAATACTTTAGAATTTGTAGGGAACCCGATAGAGGTATTGAGAGAGGCGGGCAGGGTGGCATCCAGAGAGGTGTTTATTGGTGTTTTCAACAGTCTGTCGTGGACTGGATTTACCAACAAAATCCAAGGATTACTTGGTAATTCCATGTTTCGCAGCGCTCGATTTTTCACTATCTGGGATCTCAAGGCCCTGATAAAAGAGGCCTTTGGTAAGGTCCCTGTCGCCTGGAAATGTATACTTCTTTATCCGGAATTCCTGGACAAGATGGGTTTTGTCTCAGAAAGCTGGTTTACTCTAACAGGCACCCCTTTTGGGGCGTTTATAGGTTTGCGCGCTACAATGCTTTATACGGTCAGAGCTCATACTATACCTTTGAAGGTTCACCTGGAAAATATGAGCCAGTCTGTTACCCACAGTAGGGTAGGAGGTTTCCTTTCAGATCTTGATGGGTAAACAAAGAAGGGGTTTTCACTATGAAAGAGGCTTACTTGTATGAGGCAATGGAAAATGACCGAGTGCGGTGTGCTCTGTGCTCTCACCGGTGCATTATAAAACCCGGGTCAAAGGGAATTTGCGGAGTTCGGGAAAACATAGATGGAAAACTTTACACTCTAGTCTATGACAAAGTGATTGCCAGGCACGTAGATCCAATCGAAAAAAAGCCTCTTTTTCACTTTTTGCCAGGCACCCTGTCTTATTCCATTGCAACCGTGGGTTGCAATTTCCACTGCCGTTTTTGTCAGAACGCCGACATTTCTCAGATGCCCTCTGATTTAGGCAGAATAATGGGTGAGCACATCACCCCAGGTGATATTGTAACTGATGCATTGGCATCAAACTGTGCCTCCATTGCGTACACATACACAGAACCTACCATATATTTTGAATTGGCAAAAGACACGGCAGAAATCGCCTCAGCAAAGGGAATAAAAAATGTCTTTGTGACCAATGGCTATATGACTACAGAATGCCTGGAATATATTCATCCTAACCTCCATGCAGCCAATGTAGACCTTAAGGCATTCACAGACAGATTTTATAAGGATATGTGCAAGGCCAAGCTTCAGCCGGTACTTGATACTATCTCGAACATGAAAAACCAAGGGATCTGGGTTGAGGTCACCACCTTGATCATCCCGGGAAAAAACGACTCACCCGAAGAACTCCGAGATATAGCAAAGTTCTTAGTCGATCTAGACCCCGGTATCCCGTGGCATGTGAGCCGGTTTCATCCCACATACAGGCTTACCGATGCCCCTCCCACACCGCCCCAAACCGTAAGAATGGCCAGGGAAATAGGCTACGAGATGGGGCTTCACTATGTCTACACCGGTAACCTGCCCGGAGACGAGGGCGAGCATACAAAATGCCACAATTGCGGCACGCCCCTGATAGACCGATTTGGTTTCTATGTGAGAGACAACAGGATTAATAACGACGCCTGCCCTTCTTGCGGTCAGTTGATACCAGGGATCTGGCAAGCCCATTGATTTCTTAAGCCCCACTTGGTAATTTGCATTAGGGCACGGGAGGGCTCTTGCCAGGGTTTTTCCTTGCCTGCTCCCCGCTGGAAAAATATCGGCCTTCTTCCTTTCAGCGGGGGCAAAAACTGCACGAGCGGAATAATGGAATATTGGAATGCTGGAACTTTGGAATACTTGCCCTGCGGTGTTTTGAGGGCCATAAGAAGTCAAATTTCTTTCATCCTTCGTTGTTCGCGCCAAAGGGGGTGATATTGCCCTTTCGTAGTGACTGACGGGAGGGCGCCGTCAGGCACTAAAATTTAATAGTGCTGGTGCCTCTTAGACGTGGGGCAATGAGTAAGTGTGTATAGCGTCTGCCACGAAGTTTCCTTAGGTTTTAGTGCCTGACCAGCCCGGGAGGCCATCGAACGAAGAAAGGATGATATCACCCCTAGAATGACTTAATAGCGGACACGACCATGCAAGGACCTAGGTTACAAGCTACGGTGTGTCAACCACAAATTTACCCGATATGAAGACTGGAACTTTCAGCGTTGGAGAGTATAGATGAAAAAGGAAGATGAGCTTGCGCTCAAAGCAACAAAAGAGATTGTCATAAAATTCATTGAGGTGGGAAGGCTATCCATCAGCTCATTTGATGAGGCCTGGAACCAGGTCTTTGAGACGGTAAGAGCCTCGCTCGGGGAGCAGCGCCACGGGGATTGAACCCCTCAGTAGATAACTCTCACAAGAAAGAGTCCGTTGGGGGGAGCTTTCCTGCCCGCAAGGGTTCTGTCCTTTGCTTCCAATATGTGATGGAAATCTTCGACACTTATCCTGCCTGCCCCTGCTGCCACCGCTGTTCCCACAATATTACGAACCATGTGCCTCAAGAATCCGTCAGCTTCAAAAAGCATTATCAGTCTCAAAGGATTAGCACCTCTGGCTACTTCTGCCCTAAACATGGTGCGTACAGGGCTACGGTTGGAACTGCCCGAGGATCTAAAAGCAGAAAAGTCATGCTTTCCCAATATGATGGTAAGGCATTGTTTCATCACCGAGATGTCAAGGGGAATTGGAATGTGCCACTCGTATCTCCGTGCGAAGATATCGGGCTCCTCAGAGTTGAGTAACCTGTACACATAGGTCTTTTGTTTGGCGCTGTAACGAGAGTGAAAATTTCGAGGCACTTCCTGGATGTTCAACACACGTATGTCGTCAGGCAGGAGGGAATTGAGGCCAGCCCTTAAGTCTTCGACAGAAATGGAAGAAGAAGTGTGGAAGTTGCAGACCTGTCCCAGGGCATGAACACCGGAGTCGGTTCGACCTGCAGCAATAACCTTTGCCCTGTGGGAGACGATCGTTCCGACAGCCTGCTCTATGACTTCCTGGATGGTTATCTGTCCCACCTGCCTCTGCCATCCGTGGTATCTTGTCCCTTCATAGGCCACGACAAGCTTAAGGTTACGGGTGGGCATTTTGCTAACCTCTTCCTGGTATCAGCCGTATCGCGCAAGGCAAAAAAAGAGCCCCTTCGGGGCTCTTTGGTATAATGCTGTATGCAAAACCGTCGTTTGTGCCTTCCTCCCTCGAGCATCTAGCAAGTGGAAGCTGTGGCATTAACGCTTTGAGTACTGGAACCTGGCTCGGGCACCTCGCTGACCGTACTTCTTTCTTTCTTTCATCCTTGGGTCTCGAGTGAGGAAACCGCCCTTCTTGAGTGTGTCCCGCAATTCTGGGTCCAGGGTTACAAGCGCCCGGCTTATCCCATGGCGAATAGCGCCAGCTTGGCCCGATATTCCACCACCGCGGACGTTAACCTTGATGTCAAACTGGCCTTCTTTCTCCGTGATTCTCAGTGGTTCCATGATGATTACACGATCGGTTTCCCGCGTCAGGTAGTCTTCCATGGGCCTGTTATTGATGATAATCCTCCCCGTACCAGGCTTCATCCAGACACGGGCTACAGATGTCTTCCTCTTTCCGACTGCGTGAATAAGCTGCTCTGCCATTTATATCTCCAACTCCTGCGGTTTTTGTGCTTCGTGTGGGTGATCGGGGCCTGCATATATTTTAAGCTTCTTCAATTGCCTCCGGCCCAGACTGTTCTTAGGCAACATCCCCCTCACGGCATGGCGGATAACCTCTTCAGGCTTCGTCTCAAGCATTTTCTTTGCAGAGCGCTTTTTCAGTCCGCCCATATAGCCGCTATAGCGATAGTAGAACTTGTTGTCCCACTTCTTGCCAGTGAGGACCACCTTTTCTGCGTTAATTACCACAATAAAATCACCAGTGTCGGCATGAGGCGTAAATATCGGCTTGTGTTTACCCCGAAGACGCATGGCGATTTGACTGGCGAGTCTGCCAAGAACCTTACCCTCCGCATCCACCAGATACCATTTCTTGTCAACTTCCGATTCTTTTGCTACAAATGTCCTCATAGTCATTTACACCACCTTAAAAGATCGAAAGTATTCTTTTTACGGAAACGCTGGCTCTATGTCAAGGAAATTCTCGCAAAAAGCTATTGACATTGCCGGGTGGGATTGCTATTAGTTTGTATTGTCAAGCGCCTGTAGCTCAGTTGGATAGAGCGCCGGGCTTCGAACCCGTAGGCCGCAGGTTCGAGTCCTGCCAGGCGCGCCAGAATATATCAGATCACGAAGTGCGGATCTTGTGGGCGTGTAGCTCAGCTGGTAGAGCAGTTGACTCTTAATCAATTGGTCGGGGGTTCGATCCCTCCCACGCCCACCATAAGGAATATGAAGAGGACCTGCGTAGATGCTTGGGCAGGTCCTTTTTTTATTTTGTTGTAATCCAATGCACACTGTCTTCGTCAAAACTTTGAGAGACTTTAGTATTTGAGATACCCGGTGAGCGATAGGATAAATTAGGTTGAAATCCCTCCAAGGAGGCTTTAGTGTTAGGGGTGAGAAAAGGCCGAAAAGGAGGGATAGATATGTCATCAAAGAGTGAGCATAATTTAGCTATTGCATTCGCGGCAGAGTCCAAGGCAGCGGCAAGGAATGCGGCGTTTGCCCAAAAGGCCGATGCCGAGGGATTTCCTCAAATAGCAAGGCTATTCAGGGCGGTATCAGATGCAGAATCTGTTCATGCGCGTCGCTATCTAATGTTAATGCGCGGCAAAATCGGCTCCACTGAAGAAAACCTTAAAGCTGCTTTTGAGAGCGAAATAAAGGCCAATGTTGAGGAGTATCCAAAATTGATAAAGGACGCAGTGGAAGAGGAAATGAAGGCTGTTGAGAAGGCGTTCTCCCAGTCAAGGGATGTGGAAGACCGCCATGCAGAGCTTTACAAAAAGGCCATGAACGACATGATCTCAGAAAGAGAAACGGTTTATTTTGTCTGTCAGGTCTGTGGCTACATAGCTGAAGACAGTCCCCCTGAAAACTGTCCGGTTTGTGGCGCGGTCAAAGGTAAGTTCAAGAAAGTAACTTAAGGAGGAACACTATGAAAAAGTCCGTACTTGTTTTTCTAATGGTTATATCGCTGGCATTTGTGGGTGCCTGCTCCACATATAAACCAAAGCCATTGCCTTTCAAGGCCCCTTCTGCTTATCCCAACGCAAGAAAGGTAGCCGGCGCATTGGTAGCAGCCAAGGCCTATGACAATCCCATAGAGGCAAAGGAGGCTTTCGGGTTTGATATACTGGCTGCAGGACTCCTTCCCGTTCAAGTGGTCTTTGATAATCAGGGCCGCCACCACCTTAGCATAAATCCCCGACAGACGTTCCTGGAAGATACCCAGGGTAATCTATGGCCCATATTGCAAAAGAAACTCGCATACGATAGGGCATCAAAGTATGCAGAGACAAAGCACATTTTCAAGAAGGGGGCCTACTCTGGCTTTCTTGCCGGCACCGCCGGTGCAGTTATTGGCGCTGCAATAGGAATTATAGCAGGAGAAAGCGTACTTGAATCAGCAGGCAAAGGGGCAGCGGTAGGAGCTGCTGCTGGTGCAACTGGTGGCGGTCTTTCGGCATATGGCTCTGGTCAGGCCCGGCACGAGATAGTGAGAGATCTCCGCATGAAGTCCCTTCGAAACAAAGAAATAGCCCCTGGTACACTTGCCCATGGTTTTCTGTTCTTCCCTGCCGAGGCAAAGAGGGCAAGGAGTCTGCGGCTACAACTGGTGGACGAAGACACGGGCCGTAAGTTCACGGTCCGCTTTTTATTCTAGCAAGAAATCTTCACTCCTCATTATTCGGAACAGCGGATAAAGAGGATTCTTGCGATAGAGATTTAGGGTTGATTTATGGATTTCCCTGGAGGATGCGGCACAGCAGTCCTCCAGGATAACTGTCTTGAAATCATGGCACAGGGCATCCATAGCTGTTGTAAGGACACAAAAATTAGTGGCAATGCCACTCACAGCGCATAAATTTACTCTTCTCTTGTTCAACCAATCTTCCAGTCCGGTCTCAAAAAATGCTGAAAACCGGGGTTTAGGAAGCCAATAATCCGACTCCTCGCGGTCAAGTTCATCGATTACTTCCGCCCCTGTGGTGCCTGCCAGTGAATGGGGTTTCATACGCCCTTTGAAGATAAAATCCTCAGGGTGAAAGGCGTCCGTCGAAAAGACTATCGGCCATCCCTTCTCTCTGAATATACGTATTGTTGCGTTGATGGCCGGAATTATCGCCCGGGCAGGAGCAGTAATGGGAAGCCTTTTGGCTTCGTCAAAATTGTCTTTCACCATATCAATAATCAGAAGGGCCGGACGATCTTTATGTGTCGACATTTTTCAACTCCTTTATACGCTCCACGAGTAAATCTGCTGCCTCTTCTATCTGCTCAATGGTATTGGATCTACCTGCTGTCAGCCTCAACGCTCCAATGGCCACATCCTCCGGCACCCCCATGGCAGACAGCACATGGGAAATCTTTACGCTGTGTTCGTGGCAGGCAGCGCCTGTTGAGGCCATAAGCCGAGGTACCCCCTCCAATATATATGCTCCTTGCACCCCCGGAACCGAGACATTAAGTGTATTTGGAAGCCTCTCCTCCGGGTGTCCGTTCAAAACGAGACCTTCTACTGAACTGAACAGGATCTCCTGCAGCCTGTCTCTGAGTTCAGACATGCTGGCCATATCAGTTGGAAGTCTTTGCCTACATAGCTCGCAGGCCGCCCCCAGACCAACGGATAGGATGACATTCTCCGTGCCGGGCCTCAGGCCTTTTTCCTGCGATGCCCCATGGATCAGGGGGCTGATGGTTTTTCCCTCTCTGATATAAAGGGCGCCGATCCCTTTTGGCCCATATAGCTTGTGCCCCGCTATACTGAGGAAATCAACGCCAAGTTCTTCCACGTTCACCACTATCTTTCCCACAGCCTGGGCGGCATCAGTGTGGACCGCAACTTCGTGCTCATGGGCAATTGAGCATATCTCCCGCACCGGTTGCAAAGTGCCTGTTTCGTTGTTGGCAAGCATGATGCTGATTAGCTTGGTGTCAGGTGTAATAGCATTCTTGACATCGTCAGGATCAACACGTCCAAATCGATCAACAGGCAATACAGTAACTTCCACTCCCAGTTCCATGAGATAAATACAGGGGTTCAAAATTGCCGGATGCTCCACCGCACAAGTAATGATGTGGGTCTGTTTTGGAAACCGGGGGTCTACTATCCCTTTTAACACCATGTTGTTACTCTCGGTGCCACCAGAGGTGAAAATAATGTTATCCCGACGGGCTCCGATCAATGATGCCACCTTCTCTCTGGCCTTTTCCACAGCCTCTCTAGCCTCTATACCAAATTGGTAATTGCTGGAAGGATTACCGAATCTCTCAGTAATGTAAGGGCCCATGGCCTCGGCCACCTCCGGGGCTACAGGAGTGGTGGCATTGTGATCAAGATAGATATAGTCATGAGATAGGTCAGCCATTTATTACCCCCAACTCTGGCGTCGATGTTAACAAGGTTGTTTAAAAAATAGAGTCAATATGCTTTTAGAGTATCAATGGATCTTGTCATGGTGCCGGTGAGTTACTTCTATACAATATTTTGCCAATTGACAAGGCGCAGTGTTAAATGATACCTGTATCGTCTGGATGTTTCCATATATCCTGGACCTTTCATCTCACTTGATTTAGCTGGTAACCAGATGAGGAGGGGTGAGTTATGGCAGCGGACAACAGCAAGAAGTTCATTCTTTGGTTTGATGAAATAGGCATTGAAGACGTACCCCTTGTAGGTGGAAAAAACGCTTCTTTGGGCGAAATGTATCAAAAACTTCATCGCAAGGGGATAAAGGTTCCAAATGGATTTGCCATAACCGCATATGCATATAGGTATTTCCTCAAATACGCGGGGATTGAAGATGAAATACGTAAGATTCTTAAAGATTTAGACACCCATGACTTAAGTAACCTACAACGAAAAGGACGACAGGTAAGAGATATCATACGCCACGCCGAATTTCCTCCTGACCTCACCCAGGCCATATATGCGGCCTACGATAAACTGGCAGAGGAGTTCGGCATGGGTGGAACCGATAATTTGGACGTAGCCATCCGGTCCTCGGCCACTGCAGAAGACTTACCCGATGCCTCTTTTGCTGGCCAGCAGGACACATATCTCAATATACGTGGAAGACGAAGCGTGCTTGATGCATGCCGCAAGTGTTTTGCATCCCTTTTTACCAACAGGGCGATATCTTATCGCCATGACAAAGGCTTCGGCCAATTTGATGTCTCTCTTTCCATTGCAGTGCAAAAGATGGTGCGAAGTGACTCAGCATACTCTGGTGTGATGTTCTCCATTGATACAGAAACAGGGTTCAGGGATGCCGTGCTTATTACGGCTGCTTATGGACTGGGAGAAAACGTTGTGCAGGGCATTGTTAACCCGGATGAGTACTACGTCTTTAAGCCTACCCTGAAACAGGGAAAACGTGCCATCATCAGCCGCAAAGTGGGAGACCGAGATATCAAGATGGTCTATTCCATGGATGATGAAGCCACGGTGAAAAATGTTCCTGTGACCTTCGCTGAGAGGCATCGCTATGTGCTGGATGATGACGAAATCCTCAAGCTTGCTGAATGGGCCTGTATTATTGAGGACCACTACAGCCAAGAAGCAGGATATTTCAAGCCCATGGACATTGAATGGGCAAAGGACGGTGACGGGGAGAATGTGGGAACCGGAGAGCTTTTCATTGTCCAGGCCCGACCTGAAACTATCCATTCTCAGCGGGACACCAATGTTTACGAGACATACCGGCTTCTGGAAAGTGGGCCCATTCTCTGTTCAGGGACCGCAGTTGGAACCAAGATCGGGCAGGGAGTGGCAAGAGTAATTAATTCCACCCTGGAGATGGACCAGTTCAAGGAAGGGGAGGTATTGGTAACCACCATGACTGATCCGGACTGGGAACCCATTATGAAGATAGCCTCGGCCATCGTGACAAACAAGGGTGGAAGAACATGCCATGCTGCTATTGTCTCGCGCGAGCTGGGTATCCCCTGCATTATAGGTACGGGGAATGCTGATGAAGTCATAAAAACGGGCCAGGAAATCACGGTTTCCTGTTGTGAAGGGGAGACGGGTCACGTCTACGATGGCATCCTCAAATATGAGGTGGAGAAGCTCAACCTAGAGGAATTGCCCAAAACCCGGACCAAAATCATGATGAACGTGGGAATTCCGGAGCAGGCCTTTTCCCAGGGCATGATACCCAATGATGGAGTAGGGCTGGCCAGGGAAGAGTTTATCATTAACAGCCATATCGGGATCCACCCCCTAGCCTTACTGGAATACGACAAACTGAAAGAAAAGGCAAAAACCGACCAAAAAGTTGCAGGAGTTGTTTACAAGATTGAAGACATCACCAGCGTGTATGAGGACAAGAAGCAGTTTTTCATTGACAAGCTTGCTGAAGGTATAAGCCGAATTGCGGCTGGCTTTTATCCTAATGACGTAATTGTCAGGCTCTCAGATTTTAAGACCAATGAATACGAAAACCTCCTTGGGGGTTACCTCTACGAGCCAAAAGAGAGCAACCCCATGATAGGATGGAGAGGTGCCTCGCGTTATTATGACGAAAACTTTATGCCAGCCTTTGAACTGGAATGCCTGGCCCTATTGAAGGCCCGAAACGAAGTAGGACTGACCAACATAAAGGTAATGGTGCCTTTTTGCAGGACACCAGAAGAAGGCAAGAAGGTCATTGAATTGATGAAACGCTTTGGCCTGGTGCAGGGAGAAAACGGGCTGGAGATTTACGTGATGTGCGAAATTCCCAGCAACGTGGTTTGTGCGGATGAGTTTGCCGAAATCTTTGATGGCTTCTCCATTGGTTCCAATGACCTCACACAGCTAACGTTGGGCCTCGACAGGGATTCCTCGCTCGTCGCCCACATATATGATGAAAGGAACGCCGCTGTTAAGCGCTTGATAAAACAAGTAATTGATACTGCCAAGAAGAAGGGCCGCAAGATTGGTATATGTGGCCAAGCACCAAGTGATTTTCCTGACTTTGCCGAATTCCTCGTTGAATGCGGCATAGACTCCATGAGCCTGATACCCGACACAGTAATAAAAACAAGGCTACTTGTAGCCAACAAGGAAAAAGAATTAGGAATAACGCCGGAGTAATAGTGTAATATGAAAACAATGAGAATTTTGGGCACAGGTTCGTACGTGCCACCCAAGGTATTAACCAATTTCGATCTTCAAAAAATGGGTCTTGATACCACTGATGAGTGGATCGTCTCAAGAACCGGAGTAAAAGAAAGGCGAATGGCCGATCCAGATGTGGCCACATCCGATCTTGCCTATGAAGCATCCCTTAGGGCCCTGGAGATGTCGGGCCTCACAGCAAAGGACGTGGATCTGATCATAGTTGCCACTATCACGCCGGACACCTGCTGTCCTGCGGCAGCCAACTGGCTGCAAGCCAAGCTTGATGCCCCCCAAGCAGTGACCTTTGATGTCACAGCCGCCTGCTCTGGATTTATATTCGGTCTTAACGTGGCAGAACAATATCTCAAGGCAGGGACCTGCCGGTACATACTCGTGGTAGCGGCAGAAGTGATGACCAGGACCCTCAATTGGAAAGACAGGGCAACCTGTATTCTTTGGGGTGATGGTGCAGGAGCGGCGGTCGTAACAATGGATGAAAAGGGCCCCGAAATTTTATCAACTCATGTGCACACAGATGGGTCCAATGGCCAGGATCTGCTTTTGCCAGGTGGTGGGTCAAAAACCACTCCCATAACTCATGAGAGTGTCGACAAGGGCCTGCATACCCTCAACATGATCGAGGCCAATGCGAGCTTTCGGGTGGCAGTTAGGCATTTCATTGAGTCCATTAAGGAAGGATGTGAAGCAAACGGGCTCGCAGTAGAAGACATTGATTGGTTTATCCCCCATCAAGCAAATCTCAGGATGTTTCAGTCCATTGCCAAAAGCCTCAAGATCCCCATGGAGAAATTCTATGTAACCCTTCATAAGTACGGCAACATATCATCGGCATCCTGCGCCATCGCATTGGACGAGGCAGTGCGTGACGGTAGCATCAAGCCTGGTCACCTCATCTGTATGCCAGTTTTCGGAGGGGGGCTCACCTGGGGTAGTGCTGTAATCAAGTGGGCCTAGGAGGTAATCATGCCATTGAATAGGCTCGGGGAACATGGCGTGGGCTTTCGGGCATGGCCAGAGCTGTTCGACCCCCAAAGACCCACCATACTGATGATCCACGGTGCAGGGGGGCGGACTGATATCTGGAATGCGCAGCTACGCCCTCTCGGGCGATTCTTCAATGCAATCGCAATTGATCTTCCCGGCCACGGTAATACACCTGGTAAAGCCTACGGGGAAATCAGTGAATATGCCAGTTGGCTTGTTGGGATCCTGGAATCTTGCTTTGATAGCTCTTCTGTGGTCCTTATGGGCCATTCCATGGGAGGAGCCATTTGCCAGGAAGCCGCTCTTCACGGTTCAGACCTCATCAAGGCCCTTGTCCTGGTAGCCACAGGCCCCAGACTCAAGGTTGCACCCGCATTTCTGGAAGGCCTTAAGAAACAATTCCATGCCACCGTAGATCTCATCATCAAATATGCATACGCTTCATCAGCCCAGCCCCTCATGATCACTCAGGGGGCTGATCTTATGAAGCAAGCGGGGCCCGAAGTCCTTTACAACGATTTTGCGGCCTGCGACAGATTTGACGTGCGGGATCGAATAGACAAGATTGAACTGCCCGCACTTGTAATTTGCGGAAAAGAAGACAGACTCACACCTCCCTCGCTTTGCAGAAAGCTTCACGAAAGCATAAAGGCCAGCAAGATGATCGAGATCCCTGGTGCTGGCCATATGGTAATGATTGAGGCCTGGCGCGACCTTAACGAAGCTGTTATCGAGTTTGTGAAAGAATTGCCCTGATTCTCCTGGCAAGCTCCTGGGCCGGTATGTGGGATTCTACCCGTAAGGAGCGGTCCTCAGTTCCATCAGGCTTAATCAGCACCACCGTGGGCACTCCCTTTACTCCAAAGCGTTTTACAAGCCTTTTGCCATCAGCATTGTGCGTGGTGAGGTCCACCCTGACAGCGACCAGCCTGGAAGCGAGCTCGGTAACGCCTGGATCACTAAAAGTTGTTTTGTCCATCTCTCTGCAAGGGGTGCACCATTCCGCAAAAAAATCAATCATTACTGGTTTGCCATTCTTCTTAGCTTCCTCCAGAACTCCAGGCCGATAGGGGACCCACTTTATCCCTTTCCTCTGAGACACCAACTCCGCACTCATCAGTAACGCTGCTATGAGCAGGCCAATTCCTGCAGTTGTTTTTATCATCTTGAAGGCCTTACTTGATACCTTCGTTTTATCCAAGAAACCAACATGAAATGCTGCTGCCGCCAGAACTCCTGCCATTGCAAGGACCTTCAAGGCGTGTCCAGGGA
>JALVSJ010000323.1 GCA_027024445.1 Desulfobacterales bacterium | reverse complement strand
AGCCCATCCAACGCCTTGAAGATATTTAAAAATATTAAACAAAAGGCGTCTATGCTTTTCACCTTTCCCGAAAGAGGCCGTATCGTCCCGGAATTACGCGACCAGGGAATATTGCAGTATCGGGAAATAATCATCCCTCCGTGGAGAATCCTCTATCGAATCTCAGAAAAACGTGTCTATGTATTATCCGTACTGGATTCACGTCGAAATATTGAAGATATCCTCTTAAAAAGGCTTACAAATTTAAGCATATGAAATTGCTAACAAATAAAGGATTAGTTTCGGGTCTAGGGACGAGGGCTCGGGACTAATCCATGGTTCAAGAAGCGGCGGGGCCATAAGGGAAAAGGTCGATAGTCTCGAGATGGCTTTGAAGAGTGGATCAGGTGAATGGTTTGACAAAGACCTTCAAGAGCGACTGTCAATCGAGAATTGGGGTATTCATCTTGGTGGGTAGTATCAAGAATTTTTCGCACTTTTGTGCGCCTGTCTTCCGCCAAGTGGAGTATCCTCTATGGGTGCGATAATCTTTATGATCTAGATCGCTCGAGAACTATTATGACCTCTGCTTTAGCAATTGTGACAGGTCTACTCGGTGCACAAGTCTCTAGGTACTCCCACGGGAGTGGCTTTACCTTGGAGAACAGGTAGTGTACTATGCTTGCTCTATAATGCTTTGAGGTACAACCTTGGAACAGATAGGAGCCAGTGTGGAGGTCTTCCGACCGGCCATATTCCCGGACAAAAAGAGCCCTCTGTGGTACCCTTTTATGATCTGTGGTGGTCTTGCTATTACGGGAGTCTTTCTCAGCAATCTTTACCTGGTTGCGATACCTCTAATCGTGATGATGGTATTCCCTGGCATACCCATCGCTGTGCATACTGTTTACTTTCTTTCCGTTAAGATAACTATAAATGGAGATAGACTTACAGTTGTAGATTGGGCAGGTGATCCGTTCGTCTCGTATCCCCGGCGTCAGGAAATAGCATTGTCCACGGTCGCCTATGTGTACTATCTGAAGAAAGAGGCCAAAGCTCATATCTCCAAAACACCTCCCACGGCACCCTTTCACAACACCCGTATTATTCTAAAAAAATATCGTGCGGCCTTAAGACGCCCCCGTCGGGCACCTGCCCTTGCTCGAACGGACAACGGGCTCATCTTGAGTGATAAAGAAGGTGAACACAAGGTCTATTTAATGCATTTTCATGATCTTTCCAAGACTGATTGGCAGCGGCTGGCAAATCTAATCTGGGCAGCTAATGGGGACATATCATTTATTATGGACGAAAGCGACAAAAAAGGCCTCCTCGCCCACCATACTGGTAACACTGGGTTCTGAGTAGGATCGATTCACCCTATCAAGGCCACTCTACTTGGTTCGGTAGACAACCCCTTAGGAACTTCAGATCCTCCCATGAGAACACCTCTAGAACTCCATGATTGTAACCCTTTACTCTCGGAGGAACTGCCTGAATTTCCTTGAGTGTCCTTTTCTACCAATGATCTAAAAGTGATTACAGGTCAATTGCACAGCCTCGTACTTGTGCTGCGGATTTTCGGAATTTATGGACCATTAATCCTATAATGCCGGATCCAAGCAGCCACAGAGCGGGTCGGAAGGGGGTAGTAGAAACATCTGCGCTACATCTCGTTTCCTTCTGGCAGCATGCCAAGGGGACTTTTGATCTGTGGACTTATTTGCATCAGAGCATCTGTGCAAATAATTATTATAGCAGTATCTTTGTTTCCTAGTAAACCGTAGATAGCTCTGACATCCCTTCTCTGGGCTCAATTCTCCAGCAGGGTTTCCACGGATTTATCCCAACGGAGATGATTCCTGTCCGCTATTGCCACACAATCATAATCTAGTAGTTTTTCCAGATAGTTACCAAGAAATACCACTTGATTCCCCATGGTGCGATATGATATGATTTGTAAATTAAAATCAATATAATAACTTTTTGGAACCAAGTATTACGGATCAAGTTCCTTACAATTAATGGTGGCGCTATCCGTGGGACCCTATGAATGAATAGAAAGCAAGTTGGCATAGTTATTTTCGAGAACGTCGAGGTGCTCGATTTCTGTGGACCGTTTGAAGTTTTCTCGGTGACACGTTTGAACGAGGAAAAAAGACGAGAAGAGCCGTCTCCGTTCAACGTTTTTCTGGTTGCCGAAAGCCCGTCCCCAATTAATGCGAACGGCGGGATGAAGGTTATGCCGGATTACGACCTTGATAGCTGTCCTCATATAGACATACTCGTGGTCCCAGGCGGTTGGGGCACGAGAAGGGAAATGGATAACGAGCGCTTGCTCAAGTGGATTGCCGAGCGCTCCAGACAGGCTGAACTGGTGGCTTCCGTATGCACGGGCGCCCTGTTGCTCGGGAAAGCCGGCCTCCTCGACGGCAAGAAAGCTACCACGCACTGGCGTTCCCTTGACTGGATGCAGGAACTATTTCCAAAGGTCACCGTGGAAAAACGACTTCATATCGTGGAGGAAGGCTCCTTGATCACTTCCGCAGGTATCTCCGCCGGGATTGACATGTCGCTGAAAATAGTGGCTCGATACTTTGGCGAAGCGATTGCGCGGGCAACGGCAAGACACATGGAATACCCTTATCCAGAAACTGATGAGCGTCGAATTGCCTTAGCCTAACACCACCCTATAGGCGACACAAGACTAAAAGGCGCGCCCATGAAAGGAGACATTAGTCTTAAGGTCTTACGTTTTGCAGATGATTGGAAGGAATAACAAGGTAAATACAAGAAAGGATCACTGTCATGGCATTACCACCGCTCGTCAGACAACTCGTGGATTCAAAGCTGACAAAGTATTGTAAGAACAAGATCCCACCAAAGCTTCGCGATAAAATCAGGTTGTCCTACAAGGTTTGGGGGAACAATGTTACATTGATTGAATCAAGGCCTTACTGGTTCGATCCATCAAAGTGGTCAGAGCTGAAGGTGGCCCAGTTTAGATATGATCCGGACAAAAAACACTGGACACTTTACTGGGCTGACCGTAATGATAGGTGGCATGTATACTGGGATGTGGAGCCAGCAAAAGACATCGAGGAGTTACTGAGAGAAGTGGATGAGGATCCTACCGGGATATTTTGGGGCTAAAGAGGGCGAATGACGCCTTTCTTGAGGCATCCGACATGGAAGCAAATCCCCGGCCACCCACAAAACCTGCTCCCTGTCAAAGCGGTGACTTTCCCCGTGTGGCGCAAAGCTCATCGAAGGTTTTGACGAAATCCCTTTCGGGCACCGTCCTGTCAAATTCCGCGAGCCAGCGCCTTATGTAACCTGAATCTATGTCCGGCTTCCTGAGGAGTATGGATCTGACATCTTCCAGGTCCCGCGGCCTTCCTGCAAATATTTTGTGGATGATGACGTCTTCGGCTGACGCGAACATCACCTCCTCACCACCGATTTGCACAGAAATGGCCCGCCCGATGGCCTGCCGCTCGTAAGGTGTGGAAGAGAAAACCAGGTCCACCCGAATCCCTGTTCCGGGCTCTACCGTGGGCAAGACATGGGTATCTCGCACGAAGGATTGCTCATCTTCAGGGAGGATTTTGAGGCCGGCTGATACAGCCGCCTGTTTAATCAATTCCAGGGAATCGATGTCGACACCGAGAGTAATGTCGATGTCCTTGGTAAGGCGCGGCTCGCCATGGAGCAAAACCGCCTGCCCGCCGATGACCATGTAAGGCACTGAAGCAGCTTTGAACGCCCGGGCCACAGATGCGAGGACAGCTTCAAACATGGTTCAGGATCCTCGCAATCCGTATGTCCACCTCAATGCCCTCCATTGGGTCCTTTAGAGGCAATACACCGAGGGCCACGGCCTCCTGCCACAGGGCTTCGAAGACTCGAAGGTTGGTCTCATAATCGCTCTTCTCCTGTCGGATCCGTTCCTCGTCTAACCGCCGCAGCTTTTCAGGGTTTGTGATCATGCCCCTGCCCATCTCACCTGTAAAATTGCCTATACACCACTACAAATACACTGTAATAATAACACATCTGGCTCATTTCAAACAAAGAAAAGCATATTTGTCAGCATGCCAAAAGGGGTAAGGACATGGACAACGGAACCTGTCAATAATTGTTGGACACTCGCTATCCAAAATTATTGTAGCTTCCTCCTGTCTGAACATAGCCCCACAGCCTGCCTACCGTCAAGCAGGGAGGATTGATCCACACCGCTTCGGGCAAAGGCGGAGGGGTTGGAACACCTCTGACAAACCTCTCAGGATGTGCCCTGTAAGCAGCTTCAAGAACCTTTCTCCTGCTTCCAATAACATCTTCAGCCAAACCATAATGGACCACCTCAGGGGTCAACATCCCAATACCACTGTGGCGGTGCTCCGTGTTGTACCAGTTAAAGAAAAACCTACAAAACTCAACCGCGTCTTCTTGACAGCCAAACCGATCGGGAAAATCAGGATGATATTTCAGCGTCTTGAACTGGCTCTCAGAATAGGGATTATCATCAGACACATGAGGCCGACTGTGGCTCTTGTTTATCCCCAGTGTAATAAAGAGCTGCGCTGTGGTCTTGGCTATCATGGGAGATCCAAGGTCTGCATGAATAGTCAATTGCCAAGGCTCTATCCCCTGCTTTCTGCAGCTCTCCCTAATA
>JALVSJ010000322.1 GCA_027024445.1 Desulfobacterales bacterium | reverse complement strand
GTGAGAGATGGTATTAGGCTTGTTGGCTGTGATGTCCACGTGCCCCTGTATGTGAACTGCACCCGGCACTCAAGGGTAGACCTCATACCCATTGATTGGGTCACCCGTGTGATCCTTTCATTGTCCAGCAGAGAATCTGCTAGGAACAAAACATTTCATTTGAGCCATCCCGAGGCACCTTCTTCCCTTGAAGTCATAAGGGCCTCTCTGCCCGTGATAGGGCTCAAGGGGCTTATCTATCAGGAGACAGGACAAAGCAGGGCCGCTGCCACACAGGGCCGTGGCCTCATCGCAAGTTTACAACGTATGCTCAATTCAATAACAGAACGCTATTTTTCATATGCCACTAACAACAAAATATTTGATGATTACAACTTGAGGGCAACTTTGGGCAGCGATTATACTCCACCACCTCTGATTGATGATCTTCTGATTAAGATAATGCTCGGCTATGCCATCAGTGCTGAGTTTAAGCCACCTTACTTCGTATAGTACAATTGAAGGGCCGAGCGGACGAAGGATGCCATACTTCTGGACTGCCCTATTCCCATGGTAGTGCCGGTTTCCTAGGCCCTCCATTGCGGACGCCAACGCTCCACTTGGCACAAATCAGGGTCGGCCTGGAGGCGGAACCCTACAACCTCAAAGCTTGCCAGGAAGGAAGGTGATCATATATGAAAATCTATTTACTGAGGTCTTTTTTGCCCGGCTTTGCTGTGCTTCTAAGCGCTTTTATCACTGGGAGCGCAGGATACTGCAATGCTACGCCAGTAGTGTTCAAGACAGTAGTAAGCTGCAGAATCTTGGAGGGACTTACAGGGGAGGATGCTGTAGTGGTCACAAGGGCGAAAGCAAGGCATGATCTTTATACGCAGGTGGCCCGGAGCTGGTGTAACAAACTCAAGAAAGAGCAAGGGGAGTTGCCAGAGGAAAAGCGAAAAGCAATTGCAGGACTAGCAAGAGGCGTGCTTAAGATGGAAATCCTCTCGTCAAACATTTTCATTACCCCAGAGGGGAAGGAAGTTCAAATCAAGGCTGCAATAACATATTTCAATGAGGAATCCTTTCAAAGGGCCAGAAAACTCCGTAGTAGAGCAGATCACCTGCGACGGTGGATGAGAAGCGCTCAAAGGGAAAAAGAGCTTCTGGAGAAGTTTGAAAAGATTAAACTCTCCCAAAAGAGAAATCCCAAAGACCTGAAAGCTATTCTTTGTGGCCTGAAGGCCCTTGAGCTAAACGATCAAGCACTTAGAATATGGCCAGAAGATCCTGGGTGGCAAGAACTCTCAAAGGCTGAAGAGCTATTGACCAAGGCCTTGGGCCTGGATGGTGGCTACTTCGGCCTCTATCTGAACCGAGGTGATGTGCGGGCCATAGAATTGGAGGCAGAAAAAGCAGTAGCAGATTATGAAGTGGCTATTCGGCTAAATCCTAGGTGTGTAAAAGCCTATAGTATGTTGGCCATGATATACGCTGGCTGGTATAATCTCCCAAAAAATGCTTGCTTCTATGCACAAAAGGCGTGCAAACTTGGCGACTGCGGGGCCCTTGATTTCTTGAGAGAATTGGGAGATTGTATTGGGGATGAAGAATAGGGTTGGACAAACAGGTAACCTGCACACACATGAGGGCCATATGAGAAAAATAACAATCCTATTACTCGTCATATTACTAGCCCTCTCTACCGGTCTATCTCTGGCCTTGGATCACTCTCCTTATCTGACCACCGCCCTTACTAAGACCTATCATACCATACAAAGTTATCCACGCAGGGAAGTAGAGGTCAGTGTCATGATCCTCACTCGCACGGATATTGAGCCCTCAGACGCGAAGGGAAGCATCATTTACGCACTCAAGTTTCATGACATGCTTTGTGATGCCTTCCTGAGAAAGGGGTGGCGCGTGAGCCATCCGCTTGCAAAAAAGCTTGATGCAGGAACCATTGAGCTTACCTTCGAACCAAGGATGAAACGGGTGGTGATGAAAACCTTTATCTACCCTTGTGACAAAGATCCCCTCTGGAACATGATGAAATATCGTGGTGGAAGCCACGAGAAGTATTTTGATAAAGTAGCAGAGAAAACCGAAACCTGTATTAGAGACAAATACCATCTTCGCAACTGATTTTTACCTGAATGCTAGAACAATGAGGAGCAGGAAAAAAATTGCTCACAATATGAAAATTTGAGTATCTGAATCCAAACATGCAACCAATGTACTGACCTATGATTGTCACCCTCATGGGCGTCTGTTAGGCGCATAGGGTTGTTTACTAGCTATGATCAGCCTCAACCTGAGCAGTAGATACACAGAAATACGCACGAGGCTTCTTGAGTATTACGCACGTTGCACCTCCTCCTCTACCCCACCCGGATAGGACTGCACGTGCTGTTTCAGTAATTGGGCATTTCCCCCGAGGTAAATTAGTGTGGAATGAGGGGGCAAGAAGAGACCATGATATGGAAACAGGAGTAAGACGGAGTGGGTACCATCGAAAGCAAAATGGCTGTGATGGACGATGATTTTGACAAGGTCCTCCACTGCTCGAAATTCTGGATCACCGGTTATAATCACCGAGTTGTATTTACGAGCAGCATGAACGGCAAAGCAATCAGCGTAGGATGGGGTTCGCTCGGCAAGTAAAGCCTCTGTCAGTGACGACCCCTTTTCAAAAATTCCACAAAAATGCTCGACAGGATCATCAGGCAGTGGAAACAGTACCGCTCGCCCCTCCTCGACCCTTATTAGGATCTTCTTCCCAGGACCAATATTAAGCTTTTTCCTCACCTCTTTAGGTATTACAATTTGGCCGCGGCTAGACGCTGTGACAACAGGCATCTTACGATTCGCCCTTCAACATATGGTTCCGATTTAATTATGCCATTTTCAAAAATGTAAACCAATATTATTCCTCTCATACCTACGCCAGCATCTTGCCACTTTTTGTGGACAGCCCTCGCTAACAACAAAAGCTGGGCAATTTCATGTCACCCAAATTACTACCATCGGAACATTGTTGACGTATTCTTTTTCTTGACATTTTTAAATTCTAATTGCAAAATACCAAGGTAATTTTAAACTAAAATCGCATTACGCCAAGATGAAAAACACTTTCGACCTTCAGAATCCATGGCGGGATCTCGGATACCACTTTCCGGAAGAACCCTATATCAGACGGAATATCTACGCACATCTTGCGAACGACCTCGATTCCAGGGAAATTACCGTATTGGTAGGGGCAAGACAGGTCGGCAAGACATTTCTCATCAAAAAGCTTATTCAAGGACTCCTTGCCCGCGTGGATATTGACCCTAAACAGATTTTTTATTTTAACCTTGACGCCTTCGCTCTGATCGATCTTGTTAGTAATGACCGCGACTTCATTGACTTCGTGAACTACTATGGCGTCCCAGGCAAGAGGTCTTTCGTCATTCTGGATGAGGCCCAGCGGGTTCCCGAGATTGGTATTCTCGCAAAACGATACTATGATCTTGGCCTTGATATAAAATTTATTATTTCCGGGTCTTCGTCCCTTCAAATAAAAAGCCAGGTCAAGGAAACTCTTACCGGCAGAAAGCACCTTTTCGAGCTCTACCCCATAAGCCTTGGCGAGTTCCTTCGCTACAAAGGCCTGGGGGGCAATCATGCTCTGCCGACACTAGCACGATTCGAATCAGACTCATACCAAAGAGCTATGGAAGAATTTGTGCTATATGGAGGCTATCCTGGGGTGGTGAAACTGGAAAACAGGGAAGACAAAATCCTCTTGCTACAGGAGATCTACAACTCTTACGTCCAGAAGGATATCAGCGACTTCCTGAAAATAGAGGATGTAGCCGGTTTCAATCGGCTCGTCCGGTTTCTTGCTGCACAGAGTGGAGGGCTGCTCAAGTTCAATGAGGTGGCAAAAAATGTGCGGATCACCCGCCATTTTGTGGAAAAATACGTCCGCGCCCTGGAGGACACATATGTGGGCACCTTTTTATACCCATACTTCGTAAACTTAGGCAAGGCTATCACTAAGACACCCAAGTTCTATTTCTTGGATACGGGCATTAGAAATGCCGTGTTCAATACATTCGATCCTCTTGACATGAGAATCGATAGGGGCCAGTTAGTAGAAAATTTCGTTTTCTCCGAACTCCTCAAGGCCATTGGAAAGAATTCCCTCTGGTTCTACCGCACCAGCACTGGATCTGAGGTGGATTTTTTGGTCCTGCAAAGTGAAAATGTGGTACCTGTTGAGGTAAAATATTCACTTTCCCGGCAGAGAAACACTCCGCGGATCTTTCATACTCTTTCCCGATATGCAAGACTCAAGAAAGGCATAATAATCACAAGAGATTATCTGCACACCGAAAAACGCGAACCCCTTACTCTGGCCTTCAGGCCTGCATGGTCTGCGTACTCCCTTGCCGATGAAATAAAAGCTGGACTTACTCCTTGATTTCCGTTCACCGCTGCGTTCGCAAAGATTCGGAGTTTCACTTCGCTGCATTTGAAGATGTCGAATAGCGGATCAAAAAGGACCGAAGAATGGCTTTCAGGATCGTGAAACCAAAAAAAATAAGTAAAGTGCGACTTGAAGTAGTCTATAAGCCAAAAGGTATTCAGAGTACTTACCTGTTTGGGCATCACTTGCTGCGCGAGAGTGTT
>JALVSJ010000321.1 GCA_027024445.1 Desulfobacterales bacterium | reverse complement strand
GATCTCCAGCCTCCAGAGCGGGAGGTAAATTAGGCCCTTCGCTTCGGCATCAGGTTCCCAGACCTTGTACCGTACCTGGTGGAACCTGCCGCCAAATTCCTGCCAGGCCATGCCGCAGGTATTGCACAGATGGATCCGGGCCGAAGGCTGAAAAGGCAGGTCCCATCCGCAGTTTGGGCACTTAAATGGGATAAAAGTGAGGGGGGTAAAGGGAAGCTTTCGCTCCGTATTGTTGGGCTTGAGAGAGTCTTCGGGCAACTCCCCTTTTATAATCTTATGGGAAAGCCCATCTATTACCACCCTCTGCACTTTCCCTGCCATTTCAAGGACAAAGTAAAAGAGAGGAAAATATAGAAGGCTGTACCTTTCCCCTATGAGCGCTGTCTTCTGGATGTGCACGCTGCGCTTGCCCCCGTCCAGCACTGGTGCGGAGGTTTGAAGGGATTTCTTCACCGCTTGTTTCAAAGACACCTTTTGGTCCAACACTAGGGCATCGAGGCCCATCTTTTCTCTGTTAAAAGGGTGCATTTTCATGGCCTGCGCCCTGAGCCCGATGGATAGCATCTGGAACTGTTCAGACTCAAAAGCAGGAAATGTCCTGATGTAGGGTACAGCACGAAGTTTCTTGAAATAGTCGAAGGATGGACCATCGTATAACGTGGATTCGTATTCCCGGCCAAATGCCCACTGGAAAAGCATCCCCTTCACACGCCAGAAAGGGGCATAGACCAAGTGTGATTCCGCTATAGAAGCTCTGATCCCCTTTTTTTCCCTGAGTGCTCTTAACAGTGCCTTGCCAACTGAGTTTTTGTCTCCTTTTGGCGGAAAATAAAAGGACTGAACCTCGTTTCTGCCAGTAGGTTTGAGGGTGGATTCGCAGAAGGTGCAATGGAACACTGAGGCATCTTCGGACAGCTCCACCTGGCCCCCGCACTGAGGGCAGGACAGAGCTATTTGCATGGATGTTTGGGCTTCCAACGGCTCATATCCTCATGGCAGATTTTTTCAACTGTAACTCAGCTTTCCTGACCTCTTCAACAAAGCGCCTCACCCTATCAAAATCTTTTCTAAAGCGTACGGGTTTGCCTTGTTGGTCTCTTTTGTTAGTCCCTGTACAGCTATCGGCACCTACCGGCGCCACCTTTATTAATGCCTCGTAGACGTTTTCAGGAGAAAGCCCCCCTGCGAGGATGACGGGTATTTTGCTTCGCCTTACCAATGCTGCTGCCATGTCCCAATCGAGAGGTTTACCTGTAATGCCTATATATCCTTCCACGGGTTCTTTGCCCAGCCAAGTATCAGTGAGGAAGATGTCTGTTACGGCCTCCAATGCTCGAGCAATGCTCAGGGACTGTGGGGTAGGATTGAATCCCTTAGGGGCAATGGGGATAGAGCGCATGATTTGAATATCAGGGAATTCCTTTTTGAGGATGTCTTGGATCTTGATAAACGGCGACAGGTCCACAGTCTCACCCTTGGTATTTACCAGGGACTCACAGAAATGAACCATATCAGGGCCATAATAGTCCACTGCTCTCAAGATGGTCTCGATTCGTTGAAAGAGGAGGATAATACTGTTCTTCTTGCCCGCGCTATGGGTGAGTCCAATCACTTCTTTGATAGCCGGCACCTTCCATTCTGCTTCGGACAATATGACACTGCCAATATGATCAACACCAAGCTCAATGCACCGCTCGGCCTCCCGCGGATCCTGTATTTCATAAATTTGAACAATCATCATTGAGAGCTCAACCTTACATTATGAAAAACTTTTTTTGAGACCAAGGCCACCTAAGCCACATTGACCTCGCTTGATTAGATTAGAGCGCGTACCAGGGATAAACTGAAACACCGGAGCGCTTAAACGCCTCGCTTCCACCATAAATGAGGGCTGCAGGGCCTGTTTCATTGCCTGATATTGTCCGCCAGTAGTTCAAATTATCAAAAAAATCCCTTGCCACTGTCTGGCCTGATTTCACCTCAATCGGTATGAGTTTATCTCCCAGGTCAATAAGAACGTCTACCTCATGACCAGATGCATCTCGCCAAAAATAGATGCCAGGCTGCTCGCCTCGATTAAGGAAGTTCTTGTAGAGCTCAGAGATAACAAAGCTCTCAAATACGGCCCCGCGCTCTGCCCTGTGAAAAAGCTCTTGTGCTGAACGAATTTGAAGAAGGTAACACAGGAGCCCGGTGTCTAAAAAGTAAAGCTTGGGGCTCTTGATAAGGCGCTTGCCATAATTTTTGTAATGTGGACGAAGCAGAACAATGATGAAGCTTGCCTCAAGCACTGATATCCATCGCCTGGCAGTCGTGTGTGAAATACCGCAGTCCGAGGCCAGTTCTGATAGATTAAGCAGGTGCCCACATCTTCCAGCACACAATCTAATAAACCTTCCAAAGGATTCGATGTCTCCCACATTCAAAATGTTGCGAACATCACGCTCCAAATAGGTCAAATAATAGTTGGCCAGCCAGTCCCTGGGCGGTAGTCCCCTATCATGAATAGGAGGATAGAAACCAGTAAATAGGGTTTCCATTAGACTCTTGGTAGGAGTCTGCAGTTTTGACCCGCGAGTAGTTCTCCCAATGGTGGCAATCTCCATAGGTTTTCGCCCTTGCAATTCCGCAAGCGAGAAGGGAAGCAGGTGAAGCACTGCGCACCTTCCGGCAAGAGATTGCGATACACTTTGAAGTAGTAAGAAATTTTGTGATCCTGTAAGGATGAATCTACCAACCCAGTCTCTATGGTCGTCGACCATTACCTGAATAAATGAAAAGAGTTCAGGTGCCCGTTGGACTTCATCCAGAATGATTGGACCTTGGATCTGCTCCAGAAAACCTCGTGGATCTTCGAGTGCAAAGTCTCGCTGGTCAGGGAGTTCCAAAGATATGTACTCGTATCGCTTAAAGGCAGCGCGAACAAGTGTTGTCTTGCCAGATTGCCTTGGGCCGGTCAGAGTGACAATAGGGAATTGTTTGGCCGCTTGTCTTAATTTGGAAGTAAGCGCTCTTTTGATCATGCAAAGTCTCTTTAGGATAATTGAATATTAAATATTCAAATTGCATATCCAATTAGTTATGTCAAGTCTTTATTAACCTTCATGATGTCCTTGTAAGAATAAGCCTAATATGCTTTGACTTTAGCGAAAATTCACATTCCAGGGGGACTTTCCTAAAGGCTGCCGCTGGATTGGGTGTGGTTGGACTTGCAGAATTGATGTTCGGGTGTGAGGGCAATGGACAAACCCTATTTCCCCTACCATCACAAGCACCTCATTGGTCGCCTTGGTTCTCTCTGCTTACGTAGGCCATGGCTTTCTTACTCAATTCCTCTACACCCACATTAACCCACAGCGTGCGTTGCCATTCAGTGTAATCAAAGGGCTCGCGCATTATTAAAGTGATAAAGCGCTCCGCCTCGACCTCGCCCAATTGGTTTGTGAGGGCGTCCATCCCCTTTCCTCTTGTTTCACTATCACTAATCATAATGACTCCCCAGTCCCGCATAGATTTTTAGCTCTGCCTCAGGCTTGACCTCAAATTTTTCTATATGGCACTTTTCCCAGAAAATAAGGGTCTGATATACCTTCTTTAAATGCTTTCAAGGCTTCGGCTGAGGAGTCTATGCGGGAGTCAACACCACCTAGGTTGCCACTCCAGTCCATGTCCCACCACAGAAGTGCTTTAATTTCATGATACTCTTTCTTAAGCCTTTCAAATGTGTCTTTCACATTTCTTGCTTTGAAGCCATGTTCATCAATACCATATTCAGTGATCATCATTGGTTTGATTGGGTGTGATTTATGCAACCCCCTTATGCTCCGACCAAACATTGTATTGAAACGATCAAAACCACAGCGACTGTACCCATTTAGGCCAATCCAATCTACGTATTCATCGCCAGGATAATAAGACTCTGGAGGAGAAACAGCAATAACACTTTTTGCAGAAGGATTCCATACCCATGTAGCATATTCATTTGCACCCTCCTCATTGAAAATATGCCATATGTGTTTCCAGGTTTTCTTGAATTTGTAAGGCATACCACCCCATGGCGGCCAGGTATGAGGGATATTCATTTCCCTCATTGTCCTGATGAAGAATCCGCCGTATTGCTCACCGAATTTCCTGGCCTGCTGGGCAAAATCCTTAATTAAATGATCTGCCTTGCCTTTGATTATGTCTCTCAGGCTGAACTCCATTTCATGTCCAAAAAAAGGCTGCCTCAAATCATAGGTGACAAAGGGGATTATGCCTCTTTCAGCAGCAGCGCTTGCCTGTCCGATAGGAAACTCATTTCCAGCTTCAGAGAGCCGTGACCACATATAGCCCATAAACAAAACAGAGGGCGTCTTGCCCACCAAGGACTCATAATGGTTAATAATTTCCCTCATTTCCTTTCTGTTGGTCTTTTCAGCTAAAGAAGGCCGTGAAGTGCCATGTGTTCTTCCGTTAAAATATCCCACCATGCACCCTTCCAGACCATAATGCTCAGGCGACTGTATCTTATGCCCGGGCAGCCGCGGGTAATGCACAGGGTCTGTTTCCTTGATATTACTCAATCCAATGCCGCCAGCGCTGTTATTGGATGCAACAGCAATGACTGCCAGCAGACTGGCAAGACCGAGGTACTTTAGAAACTCCCGCCTGATGA
>JALVSJ010000320.1 GCA_027024445.1 Desulfobacterales bacterium | reverse complement strand
GTATAGTAGACGGAGTAGGCCTTGCCATTCAGACACCCGAGGGAACTATCGTTCATTCAGGAGATTTCCGAATAGACCCCACTCCTGTTGACGGCCAGGTCACGGATCTGGTGAGATTTGCCCATTATGGTGAAAAGGGGGTCTTGGCCTTGCTATCTGATTCTACCAATGCAGAGAAAGAGGGGTTCACCCTTAGCGAGCAGGATGTGACGAAAACCCTCGAAGAATTTTTCCAAACATCCAAGGGCCGGCTTATCATAGCTGTATTTGCGTCCAACATTACACGCATACAGCAGGTCATCAACCTTGCACTAAAGTACGGTCGAAAGATACTGTTCAGCGGAAAGAGTATGCTCACCAATGTACGGATCGCCAAAACGGAAGGGTTTCTGGACGTCCCTGAAGGTGAAGAGATTGGGGTGAAACAGATCGATCAATTCCCTGATAATCAGATTGTGATTGTTACCACGGGCAGCCAGGGCGAGCCCATGTCTGCACTTGCACGCATGGTTCAGGGAGCCCATAGAAATATCAAGATAAGACCTGGAGATACTGTAATTTTGTCTTCCAGGTTCATCCCTGGCAATGAGAGGGCTATAACCAGCGTAATTAATACCCTTTACAAGCAAGGCGCAGAGGTAGTCTATGAAAAAGTATCTGAAATACATACCTCCGGCCATGCCAGGAGGGAAGAACTTAAGATGCTCCTGGGACTTGTAAACCCCAAGTATTTCATCCCCATTCACGGTGAAGTTAGGCATCTGGTGCGTCATATGCAGTTAGCAGAAGACATGGGATACAGCAGTGAACGTGTACTTCTGGCCACCAATGGCTCTGTTGTGTGTTTTGAAAACGGGATAGGATCGATTAATGGCACTGTGCCCACAGGTCGCATCCTGGTTGATGGGAAGGGTGTGGGAGATATTGAGGATTCTGTCTTAAAAGATAGGAGGAAATTGAGCGAGGATGGCGTGGTAATAGTCTTGCTCGCCATGCACCGGGGAAGTGGCGATATCGTTTATGGCCCGGACATAATATCGCGAGGGTTCGTTTTCGAGGAAGAATCCCGTTACATACTGGAAGACGCAAAAGAGGTGATCATGGAAGTGCTTGATCAGCAGCGGGAGGAATTGTATAAGGATCAGCCAGTGGTTACCGCAGAAATAGAAAGGCGGCTCAGGAAGTTCTTTTACAGCGTTATTGAAAGGAGGCCGATGATATTGCCACTATTAGTTTATGTATGAAGTAGGCACTAGGCGTCAGGCATTAGGCGTTAGGCTGAAAGCTGAGGGCTAAAAGCTGAAGGGTAAAGGTGAAGAAGAGCGACAAACATCCTATCCGTCATGAGATTCGAGGGATTGCGGCCATCCTTCTCTCAATCTTTGTGGGAGGGAGTTTGCTCTCTTTTCATCCTTCTGATCCCCTCATCTGGAATGTAAGCGGTCCACTGGGAAACTTCAAGAATCTATTCGGTACAATCGGTGCACATCTTGCTGGTGCACTTTTTCTGGTACTCGGCTTTTCTTCCCTTTGGTTTGTACTCATAGGCTTGGGATGGGCGATCATATCTTTTAAGGGGGAAGAGTTCGATTCTTTGCTTGGAACTGCCCTATCCCTCACCTTCCTTGTGCTCACCACAGCCGCTTTGCTCAGCCTTGTTTTCTCCAGGCCTATAGTGTTCCATGGCGGGCACATTATGGCTGGTGGGCTGGTTGGATTTTACATCTCACACTTTTTGAAAGGGCTGGTTAACACCTTTGGCTCTTACTTACTCTTGGGGGCCCTCTTCCTCATTTCCTTGATGTATGTTACTCATCTTTCTCTGAAATGGATTTTTTCCACACTGTGGGCATGGACCCTCTGGCTATCCAGGTCCATCACCTTGGTACTGGATAAAAGAAAGGCCAAAAGGGAAAGGGCTATAAAGACAAAAGAGGCGAAAAGGAAAATCAAATCCAAGCCAAAAGTGCGGGTAGTAGCTCCGCCTCCGCAACCCAAAAAGGAACCAGAGCAGGTACCCTTCCCATTCATGAGTGAAGAAGGTAAGTTTAAATTGCCTCCTCTTGATCTGCTGGATGATCCACCGGAACAAAAGGCAGTGGATATCCAGCAAGAAAGCTTAGAGATGAACGCCAAGCTGCTGGAAAAGAAACTTGGAGACTTTGGCGTGGAAGGCGAGGTAGTGGAGATTCTTCCGGGGCCCGTGATCACCATGTATGAGTTCAAGCCGGCCCCCGGGATCAAGATTAGCAAGGTGGCAGGCCTGTCTGATGATTTGGCCCTTGCATTGAGGGCCCCCAGCATTCGCATTGTTGCTCCCATACCCGGCAAGGCTGCCATCGGCATAGAGATCCCCAACAACAAGCGGCATACAGTTTATCTAAAAGAGGTCCTGGCAAGCTCCGAGTTTAAGAATACCCGCCACAGACTTCCCATTGCTCTGGGCAAAGACATTACTGGGAACCCGGTGATAACAGATCTTACAAAGATGCCCCATCTCCTGGTTGCGGGGGCTACGGGATCTGGTAAGAGTGTCTCCATAAATACGATGATAAACAGTATTCTGTTCAAGATGGGGCCGGAAAAGGTCAGGTTCCTGATGATCGACCCAAAACGAATAGAGCTATCCGTCTACCACGACATCCCGCATCTCATGTATCCTGTTATCACCAATCCCAAAGAGGCTACAAAGGTGTTGCGATGGGCTGTGGATGAGATGGAAAGGCGCTATATGATCCTGTCAGATCGTGGCTATCGCAACATAGAAACATACAATAAGGGTATACTGAAGAGGCCAAAGTCTAAAGCTCAAGCTGAGCAAGAAGGAGAAGACAGACCTTTCCCCTATATTATTCTGGTCATTGATGAGCTGGCAGATCTCATGATGGCCTCATCCCGAGAAGTGGAAGAAGCCATAACGCGACTGGCTCAGATGGCGAGAGCCGCTGGTATTCACCTTATTATTGCGACTCAGCGACCCTCGGTGGACGTAATTACCGGAATCATTAAGGCCAATTTTCCGGCCCGTATATCATTTCAGGTTACCTCCAAGGTTGACTCGCGTACAATACTAGATTCAATCGGAGCCGAAAACCTCCTGGGTGACGGAGACATGCTCTTCCTGCCACCTGGTGTCGCGAAAATCATGAGAATCCACGGGGCTTTTGTTTCCGAGCAAGAAATAACGAGAGTGACCGATTTCCTTCGTGCGCAGAAGAAGCCTGAATATGAAACAGCAATAATTTCAAAGGTACAACAGGAAGAAGAGGCCGAAGAATTGGGTCTTGAAAGGGACGAAAGATACGACGAAGCAGTGGATATCGTCCTGAAGACGGGCCAAGCTTCCATATCAATGCTTCAACGTAAGCTCAGGGTGGGATACAACCGCGCGGCGCGCATGATTGAGCTGATGGAAAGGGAAGGAATAGTAGGCCCATCAGATGGTGTACGACCGAGGGAGGTATATGGCAGAAAAGAGCTATAGAATTTGGCTGATAATAGTAGGTGTTCTTTTTTCCTTTACCCTGCCCCCAACATGGGCAGGAGATACCGTAGACCAGATCCTTAATGGTATCCAGGAGCGGTACAAACCACCCGGGGGACTGGTCCTTACATATCGCCGCGAGGTGAAGACCAAGACCATGTCCATGCTCGGCTCCCGGGTAAAGGGGGATCTGGCATCCGGCAAGATATTTGTTCTACCCCCGGCTCTGTTGAGAGTGGAGCAGGACAAACCCCGAAAGGAAACCCTGCTCACCGACGGAGAGAGCCTGTGGTGGATAATCCCAGAAGAAAAAATAGTTCATCAATACTCCTCGGATCAATTTGGGCAGGAATTGAGAATAATTGCCGACCTGTGGCAGGCTCCATCCAGGTTAAAGAAGCGATTTCACATAACTGCTCTCAAGGATGAAAAAAAGAACGTGTTTATACTGAAAATGGTCCCATCACCTCCGTGGGAGCAGGTTGACAGGATACTTGTTCACGTATCTGCGGACTTTGCCTTGAATGTGCTTGAAATGGTAAGTCCACTGGGAACTACCACCACATTTTACTTCGACGCCATAGAGCCCGCCCAATTGACAAGCAAAAGCTTTCGATTTGTGGTCCCCGACGGATTTAAAGTCGTACATGAGTAGGAGTTAGGCTGAAGGGTGAGGACTGAAGATAGAAAGAAATATATTTGTCCAAAATCGATTTCTTGACAGTATGCAGGGGAACGCCTGTCTGCCCTGCCTGCCACGGGCATTCAGGCAGGCATGCGGCGCCAGGCAGGGGATGCTCCCAGAGCGGAGTGTAACGTAGGCCATGGGCTTTAGGCTTTGGGCTTTAGACAAAAACATGTTTGCCCTTCTCCCCAATGCCCGACGCCTAGGGCCTAATGCCTGATGCCTTCTGTGCCGATTCCCTGCCTAAGTAGATACAAATAGAGAACCTAATCTCCTAAACTATGATAGTGAGTCCATAACCTGATGATATTATTAGACCTACCTCTTAACTGCAAATCGATTTTTGACTGCAGTGAGAAAGAAATCCAACTTAGTGAGCCATAACCTTGGACAAGACATGCCCCACCCTCTTGAGGTTTTCCAAGGTAGCCACAGGAAGCAAGTAGTCAACGTAGGGCATCACTGTTACCATCCCGCGGCAAATAGGCTGAAAG
>JALVSJ010000319.1:4913-13617 GCA_027024445.1 Desulfobacterales bacterium | reverse complement strand
TAAAAGGAGTGAAAACTATATTCACCTCCTTTGTTCCGTATCCCACACAGGCCGAAATTGTGGTCACATGGCTTGTAAAGAAAAAGGGATTCAAAAGAATCGGTATGTTGTACCAGGACGATAAGTATGGCTATACATTCAGGGATCCGGCCAAAAAGGTTCTGAAGAAGATGGGGCTTGACCTAGTTGCGGCAGAGTCCTACAAGCGCGGCGCAGTGGATCTAAGTGCACAGGTGGCAAAACTCCGCAAGGCCAACCTGGATGCATGCCTCCTGGTCTGTACTCCTAAGCCGGGGGCGGCCGCCCTAAGGGAAGCTCACAAACAAGGATGGAAAGGGACAAAGTTGATCTCTTCAGGCCCCCTGACAGACGAAAAATTCATCATTCTGTCCGGGGGCGTTGGTGAAGGTGTCTGGGGCCTTTCCCTGTGGCCCGACCCTGTTCATTCCAACCTCCCGGCAATGAAGGAATACAGAAGAATAATGCAAAACTACGGAAAGAGAAAAGACAACAAGCCTAACCGTTACAGTCTATTCGGTTATTTTTATGCAAAACTATTTGTAGAAGGACTCAAACGCGCAGGCAGAGATCTCACCAGAGAAAATTATATCAGAGCACTGGAGAGCATCAACAACTGGGAAAACGGAATAATTCCGCCCGTCAGCTTTTCGACCACAGATCACCTGGCCCAGGAGGCAGGATTCATGGTGGAAGTCAGAGGCAATGTGTTCAAGCCCATATCGGGCTGGATAACTCTTAAAGACGGGAAGCTTGTCGAGACACCACTACAGTAAAATACTGTCCAGAGCTGGCCTTAACCACGACTCCCGCTCAGTAGAGCGGGAGTCCATTAACATTTTCTATTGACTTTCTAGCCTCCCAAATATGCCTGTCTCACATAATCATTACTGGCAAGCTTTGCCGCCTCATCATGGAGCACGATTCTGCCCGTTTCCATGACGTACCCGTACTGAGCTACGGCAAGAGCCATGTGAGCATTTTGTTCTACCAGAAGGATTGTAACACCTTCATTATTTATCTGAACCAGTATTTCAAAGATCTCGTCCACCAACAGTGGAGCCAACCCTAATGAAGGTTCATCCAATAACATCAGCTTTGGACTGGACATAAGGCCTCGAGCTATGGCAAGCATTTGCTGTTCCCCCCCACTAAGGGTTCCTGCCTGTTGGTTTTTTCTCTCCCTCAAGACCGGAAACATCTTTTCAACCCTTTCCAGATTACGATTAATCTCGTTCTTATCCTTTCTTGAGAAGGCCCCCATCTTCAAATTTTCCCAAACAGTAAGTCCCATAAAAATATCCCTGCCCTCGGGCACATGACAAATACCCAGGCGAACAATCCGGTCAGGCTCCAATTTATGAATGGGTTGGCCTTGATACAGAATTACCCCCTTAGCAGGATGGAGCAACCCTGAGATAGTTTTGAGAGTCGTACTTTTCCCTGCACCGTTTGCCCCCAGTATAGTCACAATGCTTTGGGGAGGAACCTGCAAAGATACCTCCTTTAGGGCTTGTATCCTGCCGTAATATGTGTCCACCTTAGTTAGTTCTAGCATGGTATTTTCCGGTACCCAGATAGGCCTCAATCACCTTGGGGTCTTGTTGTATATCTTCGGGTCGACCTTCAGCAATCTTTCTACCAAAATGCAGTACGCATATACGATCGGAGACATTCATCACAAGTTTCATATCGTGCTCCACCAGGATTATGGTGATCCCCATATCGTCCCTGATGGTTCTAATAAGCCGCATTAGCTCTTCAGTCTCCTTTGGATTCAATCCCCCTGCGGGTTCGTCCAACAAGAGTATTTTTGGCTCAAGAGACATGGCCCTTGCTAGCTCCACACGTTTCTGAATTCCAAAGGGCAGATCTTGGACATTAGTGTCAATGAACGGTCCAAGTTCCAAAAACTCAATTACTTTTTCTGTTCGTGCCCTGGTTTCCCTTTCCTCTTGCTTTGCTCGAGCAGTGGCAAAAAAATTGGCAAGCACTCCGCTACGGTAAAACAAATGCCGACCCAAAATAACGTTTTCCATTACAGTCATCTCATTGAAAAGTTCCACATTCTGGAAAGTCCTGGCAATTCCCCGCTGCGCAATCTGGTGAGGCTTAAGGCGAAGCAGATCTTCACCGTCTAAGAGGATTTGGCCAGCGTCAGGCCTGTAAATCGCATTCAAAATATTGAAGATGGTGGTCTTGCCAGCACCATTAGGCCCAATAATGGAAAATATCTCTCCTTCGTACACCTCAAATGAACAATCGTGTACTGCCCTTAATCCACCAAAACTAATGGACAGTCCCGAAACCCTGAGGAGTGGCTCTTTCTCAGCAGTATTCATCCCTTGTACCCTCTTCCTTCGCTCTCACCTCGAAACGGCAAACCCTGTCTCCCTTGGCCGAGCATTGGGTTTCCGTGCAAACAGCTTCTCGCTGGAAAATAGAACTGCCAAGCCCCTCAATCACTCCTCTTATCAGGTGGCAGACCGGATGATCGCACTCACCATATGCTGAGGCAAAAGCTGAATTGGCCACTTCAAGGACAAAGTTTCTGCGTTGCCTATCGAACTGCAACAGCCTGAAAATGCCCCATCCAAGGCCTGTGCCCACCTCACACATATAGTGTATCAACTCCTCACCGCTGTACCCTTGTTCCTTGTATTTTCCCGATGAACGCGATCCTCCTACCCTTCCCCCCTCAGCCATCAACTGCGCGCATCGTTCCCTGCCCAATTCTCTCTCCACCGCTTTCTGGAATCCTACAATTGTATCAGGCCGGATGAGCAGGTATCGGATACCCCCCAGCTCAAGTATGCCCTTGTTACATTTCAGGTTCTCAATTACCATGTTAATCACTGCTCAATTTCCACATACCTGGTCTTTTTTTTCTCACGAGGTATTGCCCCTGGCCCTACCCACTCAAATTTAGGACTAATGCGAAGCTCTTCCTTGAAATAAGATATCAGTCTTTGTTCCAAGTCGCTAAGCTCCTGCACCCCAATGCCTTTTCCATATTCGAGCCGAATTCTCAAAGGCGGTGTTACGAGGGGCCCGGGTTTGTCCAGGATTATCCTGAAATGTCCGGTCACCTCCGGGGCAAATTTCAATATGGCCCCCTTAATGGCCTCGGGATAAACATTCACCCCTTTTACAATGAGCATATCATCTGCCCGGCCAATTATCTTAAACCTTATCCCCGGCATTCCACATGCACAGGGTTTTGTATGAACCTGCAGGATGTCTCCCAAGGCATATCTCATGAACGGCCCGCCTTCCCAGTCAAGGAATGTGAATACCATCTCGCCTGTGGCGCCATCTTCAATTTTCACAGGCTCTTTTGTACGGGGATCCACCAGCTCCAGTAAACAATGATCCTCTGAGACAAAATGCATTCCGCTAAATTGCTCCGGAGGCTCATCACAGGATATACCATGAAAGGCATGGCCTCCACCCGTGTGATCAAAGACCTTTGCACCGAATCCCTCTGCCAGTACTTTTCTCACTTCTGGATTGCCACCACCAGGCTCACCTGCACAAAAAAAACATTTGATGCCAAGGGACTCGGCATCTTTCCCTGTCAGCTCAGGGCATTTTTCTATCAAGTATTGACCAAATGATGGGGTGGCAATTATGGCATCAGGGGCAGTTAATCTGATGAAATCTAGTACCCTCCTGCTCCCCCCTTCAACTCCCACCGGAACCACACAAGCACCCAGATGCATAATCCCCTGCGACAGTGGAAGTCCTCCTGTAAACATGCTGAGGGAGAGGGCCTGGAGCATCACATGACCTGGCCTGATGCCCGCCCTCCAGTATTTCCTTGCGTGCATCTCATTGACCACGTCCACGTCATGTTGGGTGAGTGTGTAGAGTGTGGGAGTGCCAGTAGTACCTGATGTGGAATTGATTCTTACGATCTTTTCCCTAGGAGCGCAGGCGAGGAGCACATAGGGGTTCCCATAGCGCTCTATGGACTCTTCCTGGTACCGGCGGTGCTCATCTTTTGTCATGAGCGGAATCCGGGAAAAGTCTTCAAAGCTCCTAATATCCTCAGGCCTTGCCCCAACTTCATCCATTTTCTTTCGGTACACTGGGGAGTGCTCGTAGTTATACCGTACCTGCTTCTTCAGCCTGTCCAGTTGCAGGGCCCTCAATTGGTCTCTAGGCATTGCTTCTATTTTCTCGTTCCAGAGTTTTCTTTCTCGATAATATTTATCCTTCATTCTTATCTCGCATGAATTGTGTACAAAATCGGTTTCCTAGTTTAAGCTCATTCCCTCTCACACAGCTCAAATAAAATCCCGGCTGTTGTCTCTGCTTCAAAAAATGCAATCCTACCATGGCTCCCCTGTCTCGGGAAGCCATCTTTGAGCTTGGCACCTGTCTTCTCCATTCTCTCCGTAGCCTCGGCCAGGTTGTCAACCTTGAGGGATAAGTGATTAATACCGCTACGAGGCCCCATGACCTCCTTGGCAAATCCTGATTTGCCCTCAGTGTATTGAAGCAACTCTATCTCGACATTATCTGCCTTTAAATGTGCCACCTTGAGCCCCACCTCTGGCATCTCCTGGATGTCCCCTATCTCGAAATCAAACAGGCTACTTAGCCTGCCAACCGCTGCCTCAATATCTTCTACTATTATTCCGATGTGGTCTATTATCATCACGCTTGCCCCCTAACTGTTCCTAATTGCCAAAAGAGGGGAACGGGATATTCTCGGAGCGGCGTCATCAGGCACTCAGTGCTTAGTTGGAGCCTCAGCCCTTCCGTGTCATTTCGACCGAAGGGAGAAATCTTAAGATTTCTCGTCGCCACGGCTCCTCCCCGCCTGAACGCAACGGCGGGCAGGGAAATGACAATCCTGTGCTTGTATGACTGACTGCCTGATCCTCAGTGCCTGCCCGATGGTCAGGCGGGCCTGCCCGCCATAATTCTGGCCGGAGCGAAGCCATGGATGGCGAAGGGAACGTAGCGAAGAGGATGTGCCGTTCCCCGAACAAATACACCGAGAGAAACAAGCTAATATTATTAGGCTCGACGCTTACGATCCTGTTCTCTTACTCCTCAATGCCTCTGTGCCCTGCTCATCAATGGTCAAGGTTTCAGCGTCAATGACCACACCATAATCTTCCCGCGCCTTTTCAACAGACACCAGTTCATTGCGCACATCTTCAAGGACCTTTGCTGCAGGCCGCTCAAAGGGGTCTCCGTAGCCTCCGCCGCCCCCCGCCCTCTCATTGAACACCGTACCTGTGGGGATATTCCTTATGATCTCCTTGGACTTGGCCACCTTCCGTGTGCCATCAGGGTAGCGCAGCTCAATGCTGTTGAGCACTCCCGGCTTACCCCCAAAAAGTCCGAATGCCTCTGCACCAGGCTCTATCCCGTCTCCGAAAGCTATGCCCGTAACATCTTCACCATAGATCTCAAATTCTGTCTCCACTCCCAGACCCCCGCGCCATTTTCCTGCACCGGCTGAATCAGGGAGGTATTCATGTTTGAGCAACAAATGGGGGTCATGGGTCTCAAACATCTCATAATCCTGGGCAAGTATTCCGCCCGCGCAATTTATCAGCCCTATATGATCGTAGCCGTCTGCCATCCACGTGCCCCCTGATCCCCCTTTTAGGGCAAGAAAGAGGATGTCAACATAGGGCCGCCCGCTCCTAGGGTCTTTTCCTGTGATGGTAAAGCCCAGGAAGCGATTCCAGCCGGCAGTTACCTTTTTTGGCAGAGGTTCAGCCATAGCCTTGAATATGGCATCTGAAATCGGGCCTGTAATGCTGTTGCCGAATGTGGTGGCAGCAGGGAACCTTGCGTTCAGAAAAGATCCTTCTGGCGCTAGTATATTGATGGGTCTCAGGATTCCGTCATTATGGGGTATATCAGGATTTATAAGCATAAGAAACGTCAGAAGGACCGCTGATGCAGTAGCTGCATAAGGGGCGTTCACAAAGCCCTCTGTTTGGGGTGAAGAGCCAGTAAAGTCAAAGGTGATCTCGTCCCCTTCCACCCTTACCTCAAGATTTATTTTCATCTTGGATCCTTCGTTGATCCCATCATAATACACATAGCTCTCGCCATGGTAGGTCCCATCTGGTATGGAGCGGATTTCTCGGCGCACCATCTTCTCAGTGCTCTCAAACAGGTAATCCATGTGAGTGTATAGCCTCTCAAGGCCATATTTTTCAGCGAGAGCCTTCACACCCCTCTCTCCTACAACACACCCTCCGATCTGGGCCTTGATGTCTTCTTCTACGATCTTGTATCTAATATTTGCGAAGATGAGATCCCACACATCTTTCCGCAGGCGCCCTGACTCGTATATCTTCACAGGAGTTATGCGTAGCGCTTCCTGCCACACCTCCCGCGCTTCAGGATTGTACCCCCCTGCCACTGCCCCTCCGATGTCTGCCTGGTGCCCCTTGCAAGCAGCCCAGGCAACCAACTCACCCTCATGGAAAATGGGCTTGAAAACAGCTACATCCGCATTCTGGTTGCCACCAGTAAAAACATCATTATGTAAGATCACATCCCCGGGATGCACATCATCACCGAAGTACTTGATCACATACTCGCAGGCAGGTTGAAGGGCAAAAGCCAGGATAGGTATATATTCTGTCTGCTCCAGCATCTTGCCGTCTCTGCCATAAAGCCCTGTGACAAAATCCCTTGCCTCATTGAGGATGGGCGAACGGGTTGTTCGAAGAAGGGTAAGGCCCATCTCTTCTGTGATGGACTTAAATCTTCTCTGAAGCACCGAGGCCAGTATCGGATCGATATTGTGTACCATCTTTAATCCCGCATAATTTCAATGGACGCACAGTAAGCAGGCCAAAAGCTCAACTCACACTGCTATAGCCAGAGAAATATCTGCGCTGTATCCCTTAATGCCCTGTGCCTTATGCCTAGTGCCTTACACTTGACTAACTCGCGGTTAAAAGGTAACTCCCATATGCATCGCACTCCACTTCAAAGCCAGGAGGCACGAAGATCGTGGTATTGACCTGCTCTATTATGGCAGGCCCTTTGAGAACGTGGCCATAGCCCATCTTGTCGCCATCGTAAACAGGTGTCACCCTGAATTCTCTGTCAGAGGGAATAAAAACTTCCCTTTCGCCCTTGTAGCACTCCCTTACATCCTCGCTCTTATAGTCATCTCTTTTAAACTTCGGTTTTTCTGTAAGTCCTATGGCGCTCATCCTTATGTTGACGAGTTCTATTTCAGTGCCTTCTTGCTCCAGTGAGTACCCGTACAGGGCATCATGCCTGCCGTGGAAAGCGCGCTTGACGGCCTCTTCATTAAATGACTTTATATCATCGTAGGAAACCCCAACGTTTACCTCGTGATATTGACCCACGTACCTGAGATCCAGAGAGAAATGAAAACGCCTGTTTTCTTCATCAATGTTCTCTTCGGCCAGGACCCTGTTGCCTTCCTTTCTCATCTCCTCCGTGAGCTCGGCAAGATGTTTAACATCCATCTTTCCCCTGGAAAAAGGCGTATGGAAAGTGCGTACAAAATCGTGTTTGAGATCTGAGAGCAACATACCTGCAGCGCAAAATATGGATGACTCCTTTGGAATCAGAATGCTGGGAATGGCGAGCTCCTGGGCTATCATGGCGGCATGTATGGGCCCAGCTCCACCTGCACATATGAGCAGGAAGTCTCTCGGGTCATAACCTTTTTGTACTGAAATCTCTCTTATGGCAGAGGCCATGTTGACATTCATTATGTGGTACATGCCATGAGCTGCCTCTATTAGTGAAAGCCCCAGTGGCTCGCCTATTTTTTCCCTGATGCTATTTTCGGCCGCCCTCTTGTCTAGTCTCATCCTGCCACCGGCAAAATATTCTGCATTGAGAAACCCCAGCACCAGATTTGCATCCGTGCATGTGGGATCTTTACCACCAAACCCGTAGCAGGCAGGCCCCGGCTTTGCACCCGCGCTCTTTGGCCCCATCCGAAGCAGCCCTCCCTCGTCTATCCATCCAATACTACCCCCTCCCGCTCCCACTGTATTTATCTCCATCATGGGAAGGGCAAGGGCATAGCGATTTATCTTCCCATCCGTAGTAACTACCGGCATGGAGTCTTTGATCAAAGCAGCATCAAAACTGGTCCCTCCCATGTCGATTGTAATGAAGTCCTTTGTTCCATGAACCGAGGCGTAGGCAGCCCCTGCAACGGGAGCGGCAGCAGGACCCGACAGTAGAGTGCTCGCGGCAAGATCCATGGCCACTGCGGGGGTGGTTACCCCTCCATTGGATTGCATGATAAGCAATATTCCCCTGAAGCCGTTGCTGCCAAGCTTTGCCGTGAGATTTCTTATGTAGTTACTTAGAATAGGTCCCACTGCGGCATTGAGTACTGTAGTGCTCACCCTGTCGTAGAAACGTATCTGGGGCAAGACCTTGGAGGAAACGGATAAGTAGGCGCCAGGCAAGAGTTCCTTGAGCAGCTGTTCTGTCTCAGCCTCATGAACTGAGTTGGCATATGCATGCATGTAGCACACTGCAACTGCTTCAACAGCATTTTCCTTGAATATGTCAACCCCTTTTTTGATATCATCCAGCCTTAGGGGTGTGAGCACCTCTCCCTTGCCCCCAACTCTTTCCTCAACCGGAATCCTCAGGTATCTGGACACAATGGGTGGCGGCGGAAGGTACTTATTGTTATAAAGCT
>JALVSJ010000319.1:0-4903 GCA_027024445.1 Desulfobacterales bacterium | reverse complement strand
CATTTGAAGTGCATCGCGGAAACCCCTGGTGGTTAGAAGGCCTGTTCTCGCAACATTGCCGGTGAGGACGGCATTGGTGGTTACGGTTGTGCCATGGACAATAATTTCAACTTCTTTGAGGAAATCCCCGATCCCCAGTCCCTGCGAGCGAGCCATCTCTCCCAGCCCGCTCATCACCGCAACTGATGGATCCTCGGGGGTGGAGAGGACCTTAAAGACTTGAGGGATGCCAGAGGGATCCACCAAAAGGAAGTCAGTAAAAGTACCTCCGACGTCAATCCCGACTTTGAACTTCATTTATCGAGTTATCCTTCCAATGAGGCCGACGTGTTATGAGCGTTAGGCTGCCAGGCTAAAGGCTGAAGATTCAGGTCATTAGGCGTAAAGCGCAAGGGATAATGAAAAGCAAAAGAATTTTTGCCTTGTACCTTGAGGCTTTGGCCTGTTTTCCACGCAGTTTTCCTGCCTAATGATTAACAAAAGCCGACCTTGACCACGTATGATTTTAGAATATGCCTTTGTCTAAAACTCCTTAGAAAATATTGGGCTCCACATGTTCCCCGAACACATCACGAAAAACATTGGCCATTTCACCTACAGTAGCATAACACTTGCAACACTCCACAAGGTAGGGCATAACATTTTCTGTGCCCCGTGCAGCCTTCTCCAGCGCCTTCAATGATTCCTTTACGGCCTTATTATCTCTGGTTCTTCGTAGTTCTTTGAGCCTTTCAATCTGCTGTCTTGCCCATTCCTCGTTGTACTCGTGGAGTTCCACTTCCATATCTACGCCTTCAGTGTACTTGTTGACCCCTACCTTTATTACCTTACCTTCCTGCAGCTTCTTTTCATACTCATATGCCTGACGAGCCACTTCCCTTTGGACATACCCTGAGGAGACAGCCTGGATCATCCCGCCGATCTTCTCTACCTTCTCCATCTCCTCCAGGATCTTCTCTTCCATCTCCTTTGTCAGCGTTTCCATAAAATAGGATCCTGCCAGTGGGTCGACTGTATCGCGCAGACCAATCTCCTCCATTAGGATTTGAAAAGTCCTGAGCGATAGGAGCGCAGCTCGCTTTGTGGGTATGGTATAGGCCTCATCAAAGGAACACAATGCTGTGGTCTGGGCACCGGACAGTGCGGCCGTGAGGGCATAGTATGCACCCCTCATAATATTGTTCTCAGGCTGCTGCTTGGTCATACCTGACCCTCCCCCTCCGAATATGCCACGGAGGAACAGAGCTCTCTTGTTTTGCACACCATAGCGCTCGCGCAGCAGTTTTGCCCAGAGCTTGCGGGCTGCCCTGAATTTGGCCACATTCTCCCAAAGATTGCCATAGATATTCAGATTGAATGAAAATCGACCTACAAAGTCTTCCGCCTTGTATCCTCGGGCCACTACATTATCAATATAGGCAAAGGCGATCTCAAAGGCATAGGCGATCTCCTGGGCAGGGGTACATCCTGATTCGCGTATATGGTATCCACACACGGAAACCGGGTTGCACCTGGGCAGCTCTTTCATGGAATACTCAATGGTATCCCCGATAAGCCTCACTGATGGCTCCACTGGATAGATCCATGCACCTCTTCCCACCATTTCCTTCAAAATGTCATTCTGTGGTGTGGCTGAAATTACTCTTTTGTCATAGCCGAATTTTTCAGCGACTGCCTGGTACATGGCAAGCATTACGGACGCAATGGCGTTTATGGTAAGGCCAGTTCCGATCTTGTCCAGTTCAATATCCTTGAATGCAATTTCAAAATCCTTCAAAGAATCCACCGCCATTCCCACGCGGCCCACCTCTCCTTCAGCCATAGGATCATCAGAGTCGTAACCCATCTGGGTGGGCAGATCAAAGGCCACGTTCAAACCGGTCTGGCCGTGGGATATCATCAACTTGAACCTCTCATTAGTCTCTTCAGGCGTGCCAAATCCAGTATATTGGCGTGTTGTCCAGTTTCGGCTCCTGTAGCCCAGGGGATAAAGGGCACGCGTAAAAGGGAACTCTCCCGGATCGCCCAGGTCTTTCTCGTAATCAAACCCTATACGCTCCAAGTCTTCGGGTGTATAAACTGGCTTCACTTTGATGCCTGACTGATAAATGACTTCTTTAATAGCATCCTTTTCGTCTTTGATATATGTTGCTACTCCCATGGCTGTCTCCTTTGTGGCCTAATTTCTTCTGGCGTTTTCCTGGATGAACTTAACGATGTCCTTGAAATAGCTGCCCCCAGGAAATACTCCGTCTACGCCCATTTCTTTGAGCACTGGTATATCTCTGCTAGGGATAACCCCACCCACAACTATTAGTTTGTCCTCAATTCCTTTCTCCTTCACCAAGTCCATCAACTTTCTGCATATGGGAATATGTGCACCCGACATAATAGAAAGCCCTATAACATCCACATCCTCCTGGATTGCCTGATTTACTATGCTTGGGACTGTCTGGTGAAGGCCTGTGTAAATAACCTCCATCCCCGCCTCTCGCAGGGCATGAGCCACTACCTTGGCTCCCCGATCATGGCCATCTAGCCCTGGCTTGGCCAATAACACCCGTATTTTTCTGTCTCCCATTTCCCGTCTCTCCTTGCATTTGTATATCTTTTAGAAAAGACCAGTTCCTAAGTACCTTGCACCCTGTGCCTTGTGCCTTAAGCCTTGTATCCTACCCTTTACGCCTTGGCCCTCATTCCTCTCCCATATCAAACTGTTCTAGGACCACTTCCTGGCCTCTCAAGATATGTTCTTTGACCAAGGACTCCACCTTGTCCGCATCCTTCCGTTTCATATACCTGAGCATGGCCTTGTGATCTTCGTTGCTGCGTTTTGCCATGCCCTTCACCCTCAATATCACTCTCCTGTACCTATAGATTTGATCCCTCAGGTCATTAATCATTTTGATCAATTTGGGGCTGCGACTTAAAGTGTAAAGCAAATCGTGGAATTCCGTGTTTATCCGGAACAGTGCCTCGATATCTCCTTTGACCATATGTTCCTGGTATTCCTGAATTTTTTGCTCCAAAGCAGCAAGGTCCTCTGCGGTATGTCGAATTGCAGACAACCTTGCAGCGTAACTCTCCAACGCTGCCCTGATTCCGAAGGTCTCTTCCACATCCTCCTTACTCAGGCCTGCCACAAAAAAGCCGCTGTTAGGAAAATGCCTAATCCACCCCTCTCGTTCCAGCTTGTGAAAAGCCTCCCGAACCGGGGTCCGGCTGATCTTCATTGCCTGGGCGATCCGGCTCTCAGCAATTCTTTGCCCAGGTGGAAGCTTGCCGTTTATAATTGCTCCCTTAAGCTCCTCGTACACGAATTGTCCTAGAGACTTTCTCTCAGGAGCCTCTTTGAAAAGGTCCACTGGGCCCTCCTGCACAACGGCCACTATGGGTCTAGATTAAAGACCTGCCCACCTCGCTATATTTGTTTGAAGGATCTCGTGTGTCCCACCTCCGTAAAGAAGGAACCGATTGTCCCGGTAATAGCGCTGGGCACTGTACTCCATGGAGTAGCCATATGCACCGAATATGCGGGTTGCCTCGTCGGCAGCAGAGCACGCTGCTTCAGTAGCGAAGTATTTGGCCATAGAGGCCTCTTTCATGCAGGGTATCTTATTGTCAATCATCTCTGTGGCTTTATAGGTGAGCAACTTTGAAGCCTCCAGGTTGGTAGCCATATTGGCTATCTTGGCTTGAATAAGTTGATACTTGCTAATGGACCTTCCGAACTGAACCCTTTCATGGGCATATCGAATGGAATCAGCAAGAGCTGCTCTTTGCAAGCCTATTGCGAGGGCTGCTGTCATGGTTCGTATCTCGGCCAAGATGGACATCAAGTTATTTAGTCCCTGACCTTCCTGGCCTAGCATGTAGTGATGTGGAATTTTCACGTTCGTAAAGGCCAGTTCCGATATCTTTGTGGTCCTGGTTCCCAAAAGATCAAAAGCTTTGCTCACAGAGATGCCCGGGGTCTCCCTAGGGATGAAAAAGAAGTTTAATCCTCTAAACTTTTTTGCCGGATCAGTTTGACAAAGTACTGTGTAGAAATCCGCCACAGGGCCATTGGTTACCCAAGTCTTCATCCCATTGATGACATAGCCGTCCTCTGTTTTGGTGGCAAGTGTACTGACATTGCCCAAATCTGATCCTGCTTCAGGCTCTGTAAGGCAAAAACAGGCTACTTTTTCTCCTCTCATGGCTGGGAGGAAGTATTTCTCGTGCATTTCTTCCGTGCCAAAATGAAAGAGAAAGTTGGTCCCCATCAGGCACTGCATTGCAGTGATGGCAGCAACGCTCATCAGCCCCCTGGCAAGCTCCTCACAAATAATACAATAAAGAGTGGTGTTGCCGCCGCTACCACCTTTATTCTTTGGGTACCTTATTCCGAATACCCCCATCTTGCCGATCTCTTGGAACATTTCCATGGGGAACTCACCCTTCTCGTCAATCTCCTGGGCGCGGGGTATCAACTCTGTGTCCACGAACTTGGCAATAGTCTTTCTGATTAGTTCTTCTGGTTTAGACCTTAACATGTATTCCTCCAGGTATTACAAATCCAGCATACTCTCGTAATTCCCGCGAAACCTGTACCCGACTTGTTCAGGGAGCGGGAATTTGACCTTTCCAACTCGGTTTAGCCCATTAATCCTTTTTTAACCGACTCACCATCTCCGGGATGACCTCATGCAGATCTCCCACAATCCCCCAATCAGAGACCTGGAAAATAGGGGCACGGGGATCTTTGTTAATGGCCACAATATATCTCGAGTTCATCATTCCCGCTCTGTGTTGGATAGCCCCCGATATCCCGCAGGCAATGTACAGCTCGGGCCTTACTGTTTGACCTGTTTGTCCTATTTGACGCTCCTGTGGGATCCACCCTTCTTCGACGGCCACCCTC
>JALVSJ010000318.1 GCA_027024445.1 Desulfobacterales bacterium | reverse complement strand
CTTGCTTTTGCCGTAGTAGCCTTTCACGGTTTCGCTTTCTACAATATCTTCGTCAGGTTCGAGATATAGCTCTATCGCCTCCTTGATATTTCTCAGAGCCTCGTCTTCGGTTTTGCCCTGACTCCAGCAGATCTTAAGGGAGGGACAATGAGCCACAAAGTAACCATCTACCCCTCTCTCGATAATGACTTTAAGCCTCATCGCTCACCTCCCAGGGTAAGATCCCCCACAGGAACTCTATGCCCCAGTTTGATCCCAACTAGAACCCAATCTTCGAGGGTGGAACGTAACTCTTCTTCGCACTCCCGCAAAGTCTTGCCGAAGGCGATTACTCCTTTGCACTGGGGGATGCTGTTCCATCATCGAGCTTGTCATATTCTGCTTGAGACAGTGCGTTTTCGATATAGCCAGTAACCATGAATTTCATTCGCTCCTTCCTTCTCAGGCCTGTGGTCTTTCGGGCTCACCCCTCATCTCGTTCATTTGCAGAAAAACCAGCTCTGATATATTTGCCTGTTTCTTCGCATGCTCTATCGTGATGCTCACAAGATTCCCTTCTTCATCCACGTCAATGTAAAGATTTTCGCCCAGTTCTTTCGTCTCATGCACAGGGCGGTCTGAAAATTCAAGCAAAGCAGTATCAGTGTCCGAGAAATATCTTATTTTCATCTTGTCTACGAAGCTCGTGGGAATCCTACTATGAACTATCGACTACTATGCCGTCTGCGCAAATTTTTGGCTTTTTTCCTCAACAGCCGTTATCAATGCCTGAATGGAATTTACTTCCTCCTCTTCAAAATAGACCTCTCCGCATTGTGGGCAAACCCATGCAGGAACCTCGTCAAGGGTTATATGGAGGCCTTTTCTGTCAATATAAAAAGGAGCTGTACCTCTCCTCATTTCTGCTTTGCAATAAATACATTTCATTTTTTCCTCCTGGTTCTAAAACCCTTGTTCCACTCATCCTCACTAGGTATATAAGCAGTTATTATTGCAAGGTACTCGTCTTTGGGAGCACAAACAATATGTAGCGGCCTGCCTTCATCTCCGAATCCAAGCATTAGGCAACTGTGCCCTCTCGAATCTTCAGCATAATCTTCAATAATTTCCCCTTCAAAAATAACCTTCCGAACTTCCAAAACGTTTATCATCCGCTCAGGATGATTCATCTGACGTATCGCATGAGGAAGGAAAAGCAACTTTTGCTTTGCCTTCTCCCTAACTATGTCCAGATACTCTTCAGTCAATTATTCCCCTTTTTCGTCTTCAATAGCTTCATTCAAATTCGGCTTCACGCCGTCGCCCACAGCATGCTAAGCTTCTATATCTCCAATTACAACTATCGTCACTTGTACTTAAAATGTCAAGCTTACGGCGCTTCTGGCGGCCTCAGCGGAACGAGGATTCCTCTTTGCTAACTTCTTTGCCATGAACTGCCGACCACTATGCTGGCTTATGCTCCATAGTAGTCGGTAGTTGATCTGATCCATGCGAGGGAAATGTAGGGGGACACATTGAAGAGAAAATTTAGGATACTCACTTCTAAAAAGCTTGACTTTTTAGAACTCTAATTCCGAAATAGTCTCACTATGCTAAAGCCCGGCGACTTCTTGGAAGAAAGGCTTTATCCAAGAGACCTCCTTGCTCGCGCAGAGCCGTGGATAAAAAGAAGGGAAGAAATCGTACTCATCCTGTATTTGCCGTTTGCACCCCGCTCAAAATCATCAGGTGTCTCATAGTCCATAGGCCAAGCTGCCAAGCCCATGAGATAGTCAGTAAGAGGGTCCTTCCTGTCCATATTTACCCCTGAACATCTAAGACGCCATTTTTGGAAAAACATTTCAGGAGAGGAGGCAACTTCTCGTAAAGGGAGGTATTCCAGAAAGGTCCATGGCGAGGTACACGATGGCCACAAACAGAGCACATCCAGGCACAGTGACTGAGATAATTCGATGGCCAATGTGCTGATTTATGAAGCCTGGCAAGTTTTAAGGCATTGACAACCCAGGCCTGCTGTACTACAGTATGTAGTACTAAACACAAAGGAGGGTTGTTATGCCCACAAGCGTAAGGTTGGACCCTGAGACAGTGGCTCTACTAGAGACAACTGCGAGAAGTCTCAAGACCACCAAGTCCCAGGTTCTGAAGGCTTCCATTAGGGAATATTGCCGTAAGGCCCTGGCAGAAAAAAGAAAGAGGCCCTATGAGCTGATCTCTGACTTAATAGGTACAGAGCACAGTGGCCGTGGAAACCTTGCCATTGACCACGAGAAAATCCTCCGACAAGCCTTCAACAGGGACAAATGATCCTGATAGACACCGGGCCCATTGTAGCCCTATTTGATGCATCTGATAGGTATCACGAAATCTGCAAGGACGTGCTCAAACAGATAAGTGAGCCAATCTTTACCACCTGGCCGGTACTCACTGAAGTCTTCTATCTCTTGGGTTTTTCGTGGAAGGCCCAGGACAGCCTATGGGAATTTATTATGAGGGGAGGAATGGAGATCCTGGCCCTGGACCAAGAAAACAGGGTTCGCTGCCGTGAGTTGATGGCAAAGTATAGGGACTTGCCGATGGATCTGGCAGATGCCACATTGGTGACCGTGGCCGAATCCCATAAGATCCAGAGGATCTTTACCCTGGATCACAGAGATTTTCGCATTTACAAACCAAATCATGCAAAGGGTTTTTCCCTCCTTCCACCATCACTTTGACACCCCCTCTCCAAGAGCTCTCGCTTTCCTTTAATCAGTCACCAGCGTTTCGGGCACCGTGTCTACTTGCTATACGAAGTAGGCAGGCCTATTTATCGAGTTTCTATTTTCTATGCCCTATAAAGAAGTCCGTATTTTCCAGTCTGAAATGGCCAATCGCATCCACAAGACTAGGATTGGTCGTGACATAGAGTACCTTATGTTCGTCAGTTGGGAGAATCTCCTCTCCTGTTTCCAGTATTCTTGTGGCAAGGCTTTCTATGTCCCCTTTCCCATACACTTTGATTTTCGCCATACTTTTCCTCCTTTCTATAATGGCTCGAACAGCCTGGTTTAGTGTTAATTATTGCTCTTCCCTAACTTCTCCCTTGCACCCTCCCTACTGTCATACATTGAAAATGCAGGTACTCGTCAAAGAATTGCTCCACAAATTCCATACCTGCCAGGCACGCAAGACGCGCTGATTCTTCTCAACCCTCTTCTGACCCACTTCCAGTGCCTGCGCGTAATTATCGATATTCCTGACATGGACTGACTTAGAAAGCAATTTCCTTCCGCCCGGGCTATGGAGTGCCCAGCCTTTTCTTGCGAGCATATTCAGACGTCCTCCTGTTCTTATTTGATCCTGAACATGAAAGACGCCCTTTTTGAGGAAATATTTCAGAAACTGGGCTACCCCAAGAGGTTTGGTTATGTCAGCAGAAGCACCTCTCCTGTCGGGTATTTGCCTCACATCATCTTCTTAAAGGTCTCCCTGCAAGATAAGCAGGATCCCAATAGGTAGTGCTCCTCAGGGCGACAAGATAGGGCTCAAAAAAAGGTGGCAGGGACACATTGAGGAGGATATTTAGGATGCTCACTTCTAAAAAGCTTGACTTTTTAAAACCCTAATTCCAATCCAAATTACCATTGTCCTTACACAGCACTTTGCCCAAGGCCGAGCTGGACCTTGATCGCTTGCTCCACCTTCCTTATGTCTTCGTGAGTCAACATTCCCTCCCTGTTCAGCAGCCGCTTCTTGCTCACGGTCGTAAGTTGATCGGCCATGGCTTTGTTTTGCCTATCATTGAGGAGAACAAGGGCCTCGCTTGGATATACTCGCCCTATTTTGGATGTAAAAGGAACCACCTGAACCCTATTCACATACCTGTCTGCCATGTCGTTGCTTATTATCACCGCTGGGCGGCGTTTCTTGATTTCACCGCCAAGGGAGGGTTCAAAATTGACCCCCTATACTTCACCGCGCCTCATCGCTCACATCTCCTACTGTAGCCTCTGCCCATTCCAGGGCCTTGGCCTCCCGTTGCTCATCCTGGGCCATCTCCCTGTAAGCAGCTTCAAGTTCAGTGTGCAATACGTGCGGGCGAACCAAGTCCTCAATGAATTTGCTTATACGACGACGCCCTATGACGGCATGCAACCCTTCGTAGACCTTTTCATCTATGCTGATAGTCAGCTTCTTCTGCATATCGGATACCTCCGATGTTGTTATATGTATTGTTTGCGTACTAGGGCATTTGGTCAAATTACCAGTCCACTTAGGCCATTGGGATTTTGGAGGCATGAATTCTGTCCGATTGAGGTCATAGGGGCCACATGCAACGCCCTACGACCAGAGGCTCGCAAGATGATATTACTACACGCCTAAACCAAGTTGAGGAGGATTTTTAGGATGGAATGCTTCATCCTCTGGTTCTCCGGAGTTTCTTGTGATCATATCCATCATGGAACGATATGGACCCTGCTAACTCGGTCAGATCTTTGCGTTTTTTTATCTTCACGAATAACCTGAGCGCCTCATGAATAAGGTCCTTTTTGGTCCTTGCATCGCTTACTGAAAAGGCCTCATTTAGGAGGTCATCATCAATCACAATGTTTGTTCTCATCGCAACTACCCCTTTATTCATACACATTCCATACACACTATACACTATCGATACATATTCTCAATAGCCCCAAAAAATTCCCTC
>JALVSJ010000317.1 GCA_027024445.1 Desulfobacterales bacterium | reverse complement strand
GGCCTAGGTATTACCTATAGTGACGAAGAACCGCCTCACCCTACCGAGTACGCGAGGGCCATAAAGGGCGAAGTGAAAGACATGGATCTCACCCTGATCTTTGAACCCGGGCGAGTGATAACAGGGAACGCAGGGATCCTGGTCACCAAGGTCTTATACACCAAATCCACTGCGGAAAAGAATTTCCTGATCGTAGATGCAGCCATGAATGATCTCATCAGGCCAAGTCTGTATTCTTCCTACCATGCCGTTGAGCCGGTGGTGAAAAGGGACCGAAGGAAGATAAAGGCAGACGTGGTTGGGCCCATCTGCGAGTCTGGCGACTTCCTTGCCAAAGACAGGGAAGTGGACGCCATGGAACCTGACGAACTCATGGCGGTCATGAGCGCGGGGGCCTATGGATTTACCATGTCTTCCAACTATAATTCCCGACCTCGAGTGGCAGAGGTAATGGTGCGAGGGGAGGAGTTTTATATTGTGAGGGAACGGGAGACTTACGAGGATCTGATTCGCGGGGAAAAAATACCGGAGTTTATGGAACAATAAGGGCGAAACCCTGTTGTTTCTCGCGAGGATAATTGACCATGAGAGCCATTGAATTCTGGAAGATGAACGGTAGTGGAAACGATTTCATTATCATTGACAACCGCGACGGCTCCATACCAGAGGAGGATATGTCTAACCTGGTGTTGAAGGCGTGCAGGCGAAGGACATCAGTTGGCGCAGATGGCGTCATCTTTGTCACCAACTCGGACAAGTATGACTTCGCCTGGCGGTTTTTCAACGCCGATGGCGGGGAGGTGGAGATGTGCGGTAACGGCAGCCGGTGTGTATGCCGTTTCGCCTGCTTAAAGGGTATAGCGGGGGCAAGTATGACCTTTGAAACAATGGCTGGGCCGGTATCAGGAAAGGTTAATGGTCGCCTGGTGAATGTACTTATGCCGCTTCCCGAAAAGCTGAAGCTTGATGTGGAGATTGAAAAGGATTCATCCTGGAAAACAGTGGATTTTGTTAATACCGGCGTTCCTCATGTTGTGGTGCAGGTTGAATCCGTGGAAGAACATCCTGTGGTAGAGCAGGGAAGGGCGCTACGCTACCATCGTGCTTTTTCCCCCGAAGGGACGAATGCCGATTTCATCCGGGTGCTGGGCGATGATCTCATCTCCATGAGGACCTATGAGCGAGGAGTGGAAGACGAGACCCTGGCATGTGGCACAGGGGCGGTGGCCTCGGCCATTGTGTGTGCGGAACGGGGGCTGGTGAGGCCTCCTGTTAAGGTCAGAACTAGAAGCGGAGAGATCCTCAAGATAGATTTTAAGAAGGAGGGGGAGAGATTTTCGGAGGTGTGGATGGAGGGCAGCACTACTATTGTGTATGAGGGGAAGCTCCACGAGGAAGCTCTGACGGCTTTGTAGATAGTCCATCTGCTGCGTTGCCTGCCTGGCGTCGCACGCCTGCCTGAGTGCATACAGCAGGCAGGGCAGACAGGTTTGGGTCTGGAAGTGCGGGTCGGGAGCTCCCTTTCAGACTGCATCTGACTCTTTACAGGAAGGCGGCCCTCCCCGCCTGCCCGGCGGGCAGGGCCTGCCTGCCATGCGGCAGTCAGGCGGGATGCTTGAGGGTGCTGTGAGAGGTTGATTTGTCCGTGACTCAAGCATCCCTGCTCGGCCCGCCCTGGGAGCTATGCGGGAAGCTCATCCGATAGATGCAGTCTTCCAGAGACCTCCCGACCCGCACTCATACCATTGGCCGAGCCTAGCGGGCCTTGCACCTGCTGCTGCAGGGAAGTTTGGAGCTTCTTACTGTGATGTCTACTTTGATAAATCTTGGAAGTTCATCATGATGTATTGGATGGGGATGGTTTATTATGAAGCCCTCAATAGAAAGGAGGTAACTCATGTTTAAAGGTTCGATCGTTGCTATAGTTACTCCGTTTAAGGAAGGTAAAGTGGATGAAGAGGCCTATAGGGAACTTATCGAATTTCAAATAGAAAATGGAACAAGCGCTGTTGTACCCTGTGGGACCACCGGCGAGTCTGCGACTTTGTCCATGGAAGAGCATGCCAGGGTTATTGAAATAGCCATTGATGCAGTGAACAAGAGGGTTCCTGTGATTGCTGGAACGGGGGGGAATAGCACGCACGAGGCAATTGAACTCACCGAGCATGCAAAAAAGGTGGGGGCGGATGCAACCCTGCAGGTGACTCCTTATTACAACAAGCCCACCCAGGAAGGGCTTTATCAGCACTTCAAGGCAATAGCAAAGGCGGTGTCATTGCCACAGGTGCTCTACAACGTCCCGGGCAGGACAAGCGTGAACATGTTGCCGGAGACAGTGGCCAGACTGGCCGAGCTTCCTGAAATTGTGGCCGTAAAGGAGGCCTCTGGCAACTTGGCGCAAATGGCAGAGATTGTAAGGCTTGCCGGAGACAATATCACACTGCTTTCCGGAGACGATAACCTCACCCTGCCGGTGCTTGCCATAGGAGGAAAGGGCGTGATCTCAGTGGTAGCAAATATTGTTCCGAAAGATAACGCCGAGATGGTTAAGGCCTGGGAAGATGGCGACCTTAAGAAGGCCACTGAAATGTATTACAAACTGCTGCCTCTGTGCCAGGCAATGTTCTATGAGACCAACCCAATCCCGGTTAAGACTTCCCTGGCTCTTATGGGCAAGATTAGCGGAGAGATGAGGCTGCCTCTATGCGAGATGGCGCCTGCCAATCTTGATAAATTGAAAAAGGCCCTGAGCGATTATGGAGTAATATAGAAAAATAGGCGAAATGCGTAGGGTACGAGACGGAGGGTTGCGATGTTAAAGGTTATCGTAGCGGGTGCTGCAGGCAGAATGGGCAAAAGAATCATCGCCATGGTTGCTGAGAACCCCTCTACTGAGCTTGTGGCCGCCTTTGAAAGGCCAGACCACGAAAATATTGGCAAGGATGCAGGGGCTGTGGCAGGCATAGGGGATCTGGGAGTCATTATTAACGGATCGCTTCTGGAAGTAATGGATAAAGGCGACGTGCTCATTGATTTCACCACGCCTGAGGCTACATTGGAAAACCTGAAGGTCGCCTCTGAGAAAGGGCTTCCAATTGTGATAGGTACCACAGGAATAGGTGGAGATGATCTCAAACAAGCCGAGGAGTTAGGGCGGAAGACCAGATGCGTGATGGCTCCTAACATGAGCGTTGGTGTAAATGTGATGTTCAAGATAGCCGGAGAGATGGCCAAGATCCTCGGTGGAGAGTACGATATGGAGATCCTCGAGGTACATCATCGCTTCAAGAAAGATGCCCCCAGCGGCACTGCCATGAGGCTTGCGAGGATTCTGGCCGAAGCGACCGGGCGGGACCTTGAGAAGGTGGGAGTTTATGAGCGCAAAGGGTTTATAGGAGAAAGAAGCCAGGAAGAGATAGGTATTCAGACCTGGCGTGCGGGCGACATAGCCGGTGAGCATACAGTGCTTTTTGGGGGAATTGGCGAGAGGCTGGAATTGATCCACAGGGCACATAGCCGCGATAACTTTGCCCGGGGGGCAGTGAGGGCAGCCCTCTGGGTTGTGAAGCAGCCCCGCGGCCTTTATGACATGCAGGATGTGCTGGGATTGAAGGAGCAATAGAAGTAAGAAGCCAGAAGTCAGAAGGAGAGTCGAAAAGAATAGGGACGAACAAGATATTGCGCTCTTCCCCTAATCTATGAAGGCCCGAGCTTGGCTCAAGACGGAAGGGGACTTCTGCGCACATGGAAAGAAAAACGAGTGGAGGAAGGTACTGAGATGGCAGATTTTTTCGTGAGAGCGGAACGGCTCAGGAGGTTACCACCATATCTTTTTAAGGCAATAGATGAGAAAAAGGCTGAGGTAAAGGCCAGAGGGGTTGACATTATTGATCTCGGCGTGGGAGATCCTGATATCCCCACACCGAGTCATATCGTAGAGGAACTTAAGCGGGCAGCACAAGATCCTTCCAATCATCGTTACCCATCCTATTCGGGCATGAGGGAGTTCAGGGAAACGGTTGCCCGGTGGTATGAGAACCGCTTTGGCGTTGAGCTTGATCCTGACAGCGAAGTGGTTTCTTTGATAGGGAGCAAAGAGGGTATTGCCCACTTTCCTCTGGCATTTGTAGATCCTGGTGATGTGGTGCTGGTTCCATCTCCCGCATATCCAGTCTACGGGATAGCCACACTTTTTGCCGGCGGTGAGCCCTACATCATGCCCTTGAAAGAAGACAACAGATTCTTGCCGGACCTTGGCTCAATTCCACCCCGCATCCTTGAAAGGGCAAAGGCGATGTTTATCAACTATCCAAATAACCCTACCTCGGCAACGGCAGACAAGGATTTTTTCAGTGGGGTTGTGGAGTTTGCAAAGGCTAACAAGATAATAGTCTGCCATGACGCAGCCTATACCGAGATGGCCTTTGACGGCTATCGGCCCCCGAGTTTCCTTGAGGTGGATGGGGCAAAGGATGTGGGCATAGAGTTCCACTCACTTTCTAAGACATACAACATGACCGGATGGAGGATAGGTTTTGCGGTGGGTAACAAGGATGCCGTCGGCGGACTTGGCGCAATAAAGACCAATATTGACTCAGGCGCCTTCCAGGCAGTGCAGTGGGCTGCAATAAAGGCGCTCACTGGACCCCAGGACTGCGTGCAGGAGATGAGGAAGACATATGAGGAGA
>JALVSJ010000316.1 GCA_027024445.1 Desulfobacterales bacterium | reverse complement strand
GCCCGAGGCATCTCTTCGAGCTGTAAGGGGACCCTGCTGCTTCTCATTCCAATCTCTCTTGCCCAAGCATTTCCACAAAAGCCTCCAAGTTGGTCAAGGTCTGTTCCTGGGAAAACAACCTCAAGTCATTCAGATCGCCGTCAATGATAAGGTACGGAATACCTGTCTTCTTACTAAGCCTCTCAGGCATCCCATACTGGCTGTTCGCGCAATTGGGGCAGGTCTTGGAATTGTGATAGATCACACCGTCCACTCCGAAGGCCTCAAACATCTTAAGGAGAAACGATGCCTTGGAACGTTCGTCCCTCACCGTAAAAAGCTCAGTATAGGCCCTTGCCATGCTCCCAAAGGGCTGTTCAGGATCAAGGGCCTCAAAGACCCAGGAATGGCCATAAGTGGAAGCCACAACACATGCCTTCATCCTGGCCATCGTCTCCGCAAAGAAACGTAGTTTTCCCCAAATGGGCATCCTTTCCCAATAAAGACGGTACCGCTCCTCGGGGATGGCCCCAGTTTTGGTTCGCATGCGATCCTGAAGTTCGTCAATCAATTCGAGATAATAAGTTATAGCTCTTTCCGTCCCCCTGAGCATTACCGCTGGCCCGATATATATACAGGCATCAAAAAAGGTCAGCGGCGAAGGTCGGTTGACAGCCGCCTCCAGGACCTGCTTCCACAGCTCAGTACACTGCTTCGATAACCTTATAGTGTCCTTCAAATTTTCAATCTCCAGGTGTTGTCCGCAAATGGGAGCAAGATCCTCTGCCATCTTTTCCATCTGATCCGCTACAGCCTCGATGATCCCTGAGCTGACTTCTCCCACACCCCTGGGTGTCCTGATTCCAAGAATAGGCACTTCATACTGACGTGAATAAAACTCGAACCACTCCTGAACGTCCCGACACTGATTATTGTTGTACACAAGCACGTCAGGTCGCGGCGGCCCCGGGATATTGTACGCCCCTGTGAGCGGAGTCCTTCCTGTTAGAAACGCGCCGATGTCACTTGTAAGATACGAGCAGATATCTGGTGAATATCCAACGGCAGTGGCATATGGGATTAATTCCGTAGCCATGCGAGTCGCCCCCAACAGGGCCCCGTGGTTCTCTGGAAAGTACACAAGGAACCCCATAGCTCTTAACAATTCAACGGGCCCCTGGCTTGTGCACCATGCTATCCTTGCACTGCGATTAGAAGAGGCCTCATCAAGCTCTCGATAATAGGCACACATCAAATCCTTAAGCCTCCGGCTCGTTTCTAGGGGACGAAAATTGCTGGTGTTATTTTGCATGAGGGCATCTCTCTTTTCAAACTTTAAAGCCCAACCCCATCAGAATGAAATCTATCAAACCCTTTGTGATCTTCTCTTGCGGAATATTTTTCATGTTCCATCCTCTCATCGGAGGGAAGACCATAAGATAGGATACAAGGTTCGCCAGCAAATCAATATCACCTCGAATAGGCTCTTTTGTCTCAATGCCTTGGAGTATTTTTCTCCAAAAGCCAACGACCTCCTGGTTGTCCATCTCCAGCACCGCCCCGAGATGCCGTTTGTCTAAGTATTTTGTCTCTGTGTATATGAACAGCAGGAGCTCCCTGTTCTTCACCATGAAGGCGATGGTCTGGCGTAGGGCTTCCCGGAGCCTCTCAACAGGGTCATGGATATCCTCAATACCGCATTGCGCCAGGTGCTCCCTCCACAGTGTTTGCATATGTCTATAAATGAGGAACAGTACGTCATCCTTGGAAGATATGTAGTGATAGAGTTGGCCCATGGACATACTCGCAGCAGTTGCAATCTCACGAATCGTAGTTCCGTGAAAACCTTTTCTAAAAAAGAGCTTGCAAGCAGCATTTACAATTTGCTGCCTTTTTTTCTCTGTTAGCTCAGAATCCTTGGCAAAAGAAGGCAAAAGCCCATTTTCTGAGGTATTTACTATGGTGTTAGCCTCCTTCTGATATTCTGGGGAACCCATTTACATATCCTCCACTCCTAGGTTGTAGAGCGAGCGCTCGATTTACTAATATCTCCATATCCCTTCTTTGTCAACAGCCCGTTAGTTGGCATCTCGAGGATAGCTATTGGCCTGTTTCATAGAACAAGTAAGGAAGTTCCGATCCTCCCGACGAAGAAATAGTCTCGCCGGCGGACACAAGACAATAAATACACTCTAGTTGATAGGAGGAAGTATGAAAAAGCTTATCATTATCGTAATCGCAGCAAGTTTTGGGCTTGGCCTCATGATACAAGCTGTGGCGTCTGAAAAGATGCCAGGGCCTGACCCGGCAGCCCTATGGAACTACATAACAAAGGTCTCTCCATACAAGAATTGGGCTTTCTGGCCTGATCATAAGGGGCTTCAAAAGGGTCGCGCCCCTCATGGGCCATTGCACAGGGTGTATGTAAATGACAAGGCACTCAACTCAGCCAAACCTCCAGTGCAGTATGGTTCTATTGAGGTAAAAGAGAACTACGACAAAGCAGAAAACCTGAAAGTTATAACGGTCATGTACAAAATTAAGGGTTACAACCCCAAAGACGGAGACTGGTTCTGGGTGAGGTACACCCCCACCGGAAAAGCCGCCAAGTTCGGGACGCCAAAGGGTTGTGTGAAATGCCATGGTGCCCGCGCAGCAAATGATTTCATTTTGGTGCATGAATTCAAGTAACGGATTATTCCGTTCATTTGGGAAAAAGGGAGCATTGAGTTATGCTGGCTGTCCATCCTGTGGTTCAGGCACTCGCTACTGTTATCGCCTTTTATGTCTTCTACTTGGGTCTGGGACGCTTCCAGAGCCTCCATCTCAAGAAGAAAAAGATGTTTAATTGGAAGCGGCACGTGTTACTCGGGAAGATATCCTTAATAACGTGGCTCATTGGCATGGGGGCGGGCTTTGCTATGGCATATCGGACCTGGGAACGGTTCCTGGTGACAGGGGACCATGGAGAAACAGCCCTCATTATGCTCCCTTTTATACTATTTGGTCTTGTTAGCGGAATGTACATGGACAAGAAAAAGAAGAGAAGAAGAGCACTCCCTTTGATACATGGGGCCTCCAACGTAACATTGTTGATTTTCTCTATTCACCAGGTATATTCAGGCTGGTGGGTATATAATACGTATGTGCTGGGACGATAGTTTACCGGGTCATTTACGGGTATTGAGGAGGGCAATAATAGAGTGAGGGCAGTACGAGTGCACAAATTTGGAGAGCCAGAGGTAATGGGGGTGGAAGAGCTATCCGAGCCCACGCCAGGTCCCTGCGAAGTCCTCATTAGACTCCATGCGGTAGGTGTTAATCCTGTGGACACCTATATTCGCTCCGGAACCTACCACATGAAGCCTGATTTGCCATATACACCTGGCATGGATGGAGCAGGAATCATCGAAGAACTGGGCGAAGGAACAGAGGACCTAAAGGTTGGCGACCGGGTTTACATAGGTGGCTCTCTCACGGGCACCTATGCGGAAAAAGCTCTCTGCTCAGTGGATCAAGTCCACCCACTTCCCCCTGGGGTGACTTTTGCCCAGGGAGCAGCACTCAATGTCCCTTACACTGCCGCATGCTATGCCCTTTTTCACCGCGCAAGGGCAGTGCCTGGAGAAACGGTATTGATTCATGGAGCCACCGGGGGCGTGGGTCTGGCAGCGGTGCAGTTTGCGCTGGGATCAGAGATGGTTGTGCTTGCAACCGGCGGAACTAAAGAAGGCAGAGACCTTCTCAGAGAACAGGGTGTGGAGCATGTTTTTGACCACCATAGCCAGGATTACAAGCAGGAAATAATGAACGTCACGAGGGGGAGGGGCGCGAATATTATCCTGGAGATGTTGGCTAACGTCAACCTAGGAGATGACCTCACTTTGCTCGCAAAGGGGGGCAGGGTCGTTGTCATTGGCAGCAGAGGAACCGTGGAGATAAACCCCAGGGAGGCCATGGTCAGGAATGCGGCCATTTTGGGAATGTTAGTGATGAGTGCCACCCCAGATGAGCAGCACAAGATTCATTCTGCCATTTACCAGGGGTTGCAAAATGGAGCGATCAATCCCGTGATCGACAATGAGCTGCCCTTGACCGCGGCCCCTGAGGCCCACCGACTTGTAATGGAATCGGGGCGTACGGGAAAAATAATTCTTAATCCAGCTCAGTAGTCTTCATCCCCTCCAAGGAGACCTCCCAGCAGTCCGCCACCAATACCAGCTATTCCCTTTTTCTCTCCCCGCCGCTGAAAACGGGCTGCTGCATAAATGCGGTCCGCAAGGCGAGAGAAGGGAAGGCTCTGCAAGTATACGTGGCCTGGCCCTGTCAACCTCGCTAGGAACATGCCTTCACCACCAAAAAGGGCATTCTTGAAACCACCCACAAACTGAATATCATAATCCACCGTAGGTGCAAAAGCCACGAGGCAACCGGTGTCTACCCGCAGGCTCTCCCCGGATCTCAGTTCCTTTTCAACAATGGTCCCTCCCGCATGGACAAAGGCAAGGCCATCACCCTCAAGTCTCTGGAGGATGAATCCTTCGCCCCCAAAAAGACCTGCCCCTATCCTCTTGGTAAAGGCTACCTCTATTTCAATCCCCCTGGCAGCACACAAGAACGCATCCTTCTGGCAGAGGAAGCTTCCGCCAAGGGCACTTAGATCCAACGGGATGATCTTGCCAGGATAGGGCGCACCAAAGGCAACATGGC
>JALVSJ010000315.1 GCA_027024445.1 Desulfobacterales bacterium | reverse complement strand
ATAGAAATGAGATCGGACGTACCATCGTGGCATCCCTTGACTACGTTAAGAGTCTTGATCTGGACAAATGGGTGAAAAATGTAGAGGTCATAACGGCCCTCAATAACATTCTATGGGAAACCTTTGAAAAGTATGACCTGATGCTGTGCCCCACCCTTCCAACCGAGGCCTTTGGCGCTGCCGGCCCTCCACCTGCAGAAATAGAAGGACAGCCCATTCCCATCCTATGGGCTGTGGCGTTTACTTACCCCTTCAATATATCTGGCCATCCTGCCGCAACCGTGAGATCCGGACTTACTGCCTCAGGCCTCCCAGCTGGCCTCCAGATAGTTGCTCCTCACCATAGGGAAGATCTTGTACTCAGGGCAGCCTATGCTTATGAAAAAGTCTGCCCCTGGAATGACCACTGGCCCAGATTATCTGTCTAATCACAGAGGGTTTCTCTTCATCTGGCATGCACCATTGTCTTTTGGTCATCTGAAAGACCAAATATTCCGATATATCCTATGAAACGACCCATCGCTTCTTTTTTGGAGTACCACACCCTCGGAAGGAGGGTTCATAACATCTGGGATTCTTTAGTACTCTCAACGTTAGATGCCTTCTACGCGTTGGCCAGGAGGTTTGAAGAAAATGCACGCATTGAGAGACCCATCTGGTGATTCTGGCAGGGGCAAGGAAAAGCCTTCCATTGAAGATGTTATTGACTCCCTCAGGGACCTTGAAGCAAGCCTGGATGAAATAATGGACAACAAGCGAGGGCAGGACACAGTTGAGTCAAGAGATGCTGACTCAAAGTAAATAGACGCAATCAGGCCAACAATAATTTATAATAAAAGGTCTCCTGTTGCTTGGCAGCACCTAATAAACTCTGCTTTGGACACTGGTATCTAGTTGTGGTAAGTTAGCGTTGCCCTCGAGAGAGTCAAATTGTCTAATTATGCAAAGAAAGGACCGTGTGAATATTATGCGAAAACTATATGTAATCAGCCTGCTTTTTCTTGTCTTATGCTCCTGCGCAGTATCCCCCAGAACCCAGATTGGCAAGCCTGCAGCCCCAGTTACGGCCGCGGTCAAAGGATGGTGGTACGCGCGTTTTCAAATACAGTGGCCTGAAGACTCAAAACCATCATGGTATATAGATGCAGCAATTGCTGACCAGGTTATAAAACCAGCCCTAAGGACCTATGAGACAGAAATTGATCTCTGGAGGTTTCACCGCCGCGCAGTTAGAGACGATGTAGGACATCAGTTTAGTTTCATATTTTACACAAACCAACAATCAGCCAATTTAATCTATTCCAATATAAAAGAAAATCCATTCCTACAATTGCTCCAGTCCGGGGGGCAGGTGGTCAAAGTACGCTATGATGACACCTCTGTGATCAAGAAACCCAATATCCAAGATACAAGCGATCCGCGGTGGTCTATAGAGGTTCAAAAATCCTGGCCATACTTCATCATGGGAGCCTCTAACATGTGGCTTGACATTCTGGACCAGTTATGGAACGAGTACGAGCAGCAACATCCTTCTCTCACTTTCGAAACTCAACTCGAAGCCTACCACAATATTTATGATTCATTAACATATTTATGGCAAGAGGAATGCGGCCATGCCCTGCTGCACCACTTGTATGCCCTTTTTGGCTATGTTCCCGTAAAAGTGCGAAAGGCGGATCTCCTTATGAGGTTTTAGGCAGCCGAGCCACCGAGAAAATATTGCATATTATGGGGGAGTCAGAGCATGGAAAACACAAGGTCAAAAGAGCCACAAATGAAGGAGTTTATCAGAGTCATGAAGGCTCTCTCAGACCCTAACCGGGTAAAGCTACTTAAGATGTTGCAACGGAAGAGCATGTGTGTGTGCGAGATACAAGCGGCTTTGGACATATCCCAGCCAACCGTTTCGAAGCACCTCAAAATTCTTGTCGACGCTGGCTTGGTGGATTACAAAAAGGACGGGCTCTGGGTTAATTACTTTCTTACCGATGGGAGCAGTAGCCCTTACGCGGCCAGCATCTTGGGAAACCTTAAGCACTGGCTTGAGGAGGACGAGGAAATTCAGAATTTGAACAAGAAGCTGCCCACGATCAACAGGGAAAACATTTGTAACAGGTAAAATAAGAGAGGCCGAGGTTTATGTTTCGACGAAGGCACACCTATGGGCCGCAGACCAAGTGGAAGAAAAAGTTCGTTGAGCCCAAGAAGGTGCTGAAAAAAGTAAAACCAGGCATGAGTATTTTCATCGGTACAGGCGTTGCTGAACCCAGGACCCTTGTTAAAGCCCTGGTGCAGGCAGATCTTCCCAATCTTCAAGATCTCGAACTTATTCAGCTTGTAAGTCTTGGTGATGCCATCGCTTTTGAAGAAAGGTACTCACAAAAATTTCGACTTAAAACCTTCTTTGCCGGATGGGTTGCCAGCGAAGCAATTCGGGCCGGAAGAGTGGACCTTATTCCGTGCCGATTTTCCAGGATCCCGAAGCTCATAGCGTCCGGCATCATCAATATAGATGTAGCCTTTGTTCAGATTACCCCTCCCTATGAAGCAGGTTATGCCAGTCTTGGAGTTGCGGTGGACGTTGCCCGGGAGGCCATGGAAAGGGCCTCTATTGTTGTAGGGGAAATAAATGACAAAGTGCCGAGGACCCTTGGCGACACTTTTGTACATATGAGCGATTTTCACTACCTCGTTGAGTCTGCTGAAGAACCTATCTACTTTCCCCGCCCCACAGTAGACAAAGTACACGATAAACTTGCCGGATATATCGCCTCTCTGATCCCTGACGGTAGCTGTTTGTCATTTTCTATCGGACCTCTCTTTGAGGCCCTTGCCAGGCATCTTACGCCCAGGCGCAACCTCGGCATTCACTGTCCCATCTTTACTGACGCGCTGATGGATCTGGTAAAAGGCGGGTCGGTAACAAATCGCCATAAAGGAAACTTCAGAGGAAAATGCGTCACAGCCTATGCATTGGGGACTCCCCAACTCATGAAGTGGCTCGATCAAAATCCTTTGATCGAATTTCAACCAATAGATGTAGTGGCTGATCCCAAGGTTATTGGTGCAAATGATCGTTTCTTTGTCGTGCTTCCCGCCCGCAAGGTTGATCTTACGGGCGGGGTAGCTCTGCCAAGTGGGAAGGGAAATGTGGCAGCAGGGCCTGGCGAGGCACAGGAATTCTTTGCAGGAGCTGCTCTGTCAAGAAATGGAAGAACCATATTTGCCCTCCCCAGCCGTAACCTTCGAGGTGAGCCCAATATCCTATTATCAGTACAAAATTACCCCAATCAGTTCTCGAATCGGGAATCTCTAGATTTGGTGGTAACCGAATACGGGGTAGCCTCGCTTGTTGGAAAGACTATTCGCGAAAGAGCCTTGGCTCTCATTGACATCGCCCATCCTGATGACAGGGAAGCCTTAGTCCAACAGGCCAAGGACAACCATATACTCTTTCCCGAGCAGGTATACATAGCGGAGTCAGGCTATCTCTATCCTGAAGACTTAACATGCACCCAGGTCTTTAAGGGCGACCTCAGTGTACGATTCCGTGCCATCAAACCCTCGGACGTGGAGGGAATGAGAAAATTGTTCTACAGATTTTCAGATGAGGCTGTCTACTACCGATACTTTAGCCCTATAAAAACTATGCCCTTTATTAAGATGCAAGAATACGTAAATGTGGATTACCGAAACACAATGTCGATAGTAGGCCTGATTGGCGACCCCGGAGAGGAACAGATCATTGCCGAAGGGAGATACGTAAAGGTCCCAGATACAGATTGCGCAGATCTGGCGTTTGTGGTGGATGAGGCTTACCAGGGAAGGGGGATCGCCACTTTCCTGCTTGAATACCTGTGCAGGATAGCTAAGCAAAAGGGGATCAGGGCGTTGCGCGCAGATGTCCTTGCCGCCAACAAGGCCATGCTGAGGGTATTTGAAAAGTCCTCTTATCCCTTTAGGGCCGTCATGAGAGAAGGTGTGTATGAAATTACCATACCATTGATCTAAGGGATTTAATCCATATGAGGTGGCCAGTAGATCTCTTTGTTGTCCTGAAGTTCAGTGATCACCTTGACTGGCAGCCTGAATATCCTGGAGAGGCTTTCGAATGATGTTTCCTCAACCTGGTTTCGGCGGTTCCTCCTGCCGAAAAACCAGTAGTTATAAAGGCCCCAAAACCGCAAAAGCAAAAACACGCTCATAACCACTAATCCAAGCTTCCGTACAAGTACAAAAAATTCAACATAGCCTGCACTAACTACTACCTCGCGGTAAAAAAAGTGTATACCCAACAGCCATAGCCCCAAGCTCAAAAGGGGAGAAAGCAGATATACCCAAAAGGCCCAGATGAGAACAGTTACACCCCACTCACCAATAATACGAGGTATAGAGCGCAAACTTGGATTTTCTATAACTTCTATTTCCGGATCTGGTTTAACCTCATTCATTTATGTCAATCCCCTGTCTGGGCTCACCCATACAGCCCTTTCGCCCTTTTTCTTCAGAAGTGCTCTCGGGGTACCCACCAATGTTGCCAGAGAATTGATGACCCAGTACATAAAAGGATACCAGATAACCCAAAACAAATATCTGCCCATCCTCTTGTCATATGCCCTATCCACATAAAGGCTCACAAGAAATTGGGCCACACAAGCAAGAGCAAGCATGGAACCTGTCCACCGTGGAGGTATTGGGGAAAGGACACGGATAGGAAGGACCCATATATGTCCTATTACCCACAATATCACGAAGCTCCAGAAAAGATATGCCCAGATTACACTCGTAATGTACTCGGTGAACACTGGCCATAGACGCCTCTGTTTCCATGACAGCCAGATACCACAATGCTTCCTCAATACCTCAATACCCCCCTGGCACCATCTGAGACGCTGACGCCAGAGGCCGCGGAGGGTCTCTGGCACTAGAATCCAGCAGATGCAACGCGGTTCATAACGGACATCCCAAAATTTTTTTTCGAGCTTCCACGTAATGTCAATATCCTCAGTGACCATATCATTGTCCCAAAATCCCACTGTGGCCAGAGCCTGTCTCCTAAATGCAGCTACCACTCCCGACACTGTGAGGACTTTGCCCAATATCCTCTGTGTCCTTTTTATGAGCCCAATAATAGTGGAATATTCCCCAACCTGAATCTTTGCCAATAGGGAAGTCCGGTTCAAGACCCTGGGATTTCCTGTGACAGCCCCAACCCTGGGATATTTTACAAAATGCCATGCAAGCCACTTCATTACGGACGGCTCCAGCAATGCATCCGCATCTATAGTCAGCAGCAGTTCCCCTTTTGCTACTAGACTCCCCACATTCAGGGCTTCGGCCTTACCACTGTTGTCCTTCACGTAAACGGCCCTGACCTGAGGATGGGTCGAACAAAGGCTCTTGATAATAGAAGCGGTAGAATCGTCGCTACCGTCATCAATCAGAATGATCTCGTAGTCAGGGTAATCAAGGTTCAAAAGATACTGCACAGTCTTTTCGATATGCTCTTCCTCATTGTGACAGGGCACCAGGATGGAAAACATGGGCCAACGGTTTAGCTCGGGTGGTACCTGCTTATTTCGCTCAAGGCGCCGGTAATAGATGAGTCCTCCTATCATCCATATAAAACTCATGAGCAATGGATAGAGGTAGACAAAATCACTTATTAGATCAAGCAATCCTGATGCGTTCATGGTGTGAAGGGAAAGGACCTGGTAGACATCTCAAGTTTTATTACGTCAAGATTTGGTCGGTCTGCAAAGCAGTTATCGGGGTAATAGCCTATGTGCCTTCCTCCAGCGGCTAAAATTCCTCGCAATTCTCTGTACAACAGTCGACTCGACACGGGCCTTTTCCGCGCCCAATCATATGCCTGAACCTTGAAAACGCTTTTATCCACCCCTCCTTTGAATTTTCTGGCATTTTGCACCAGAGATTTCAACCATTGCACAGGCCTTCGGCATGCCCCTTCCATTTGGGGATAGGCCATTATCACGGTCCAATCGTAATGCTCCAGGAACAGATTATAGTTCTGCGCAAAGTTCACCTCTTGAGCAGGATCAATAACTACAGGTGTATATGTATTTCTTGCAAACTTGGCATTTGGTCTAAACTTTTTCACCACACGTTCAAGTTTATCTGTAAAACTAATCAGCGCTAACGTCTTGTATCTTGTCCATCTTTTGAAAAGAGATTGATTATCTCTTATCTTTTCAGCTGTAACTGGCATGCCTAGGGATAAACTGAAGGCCTTCAGGGCAAGGGGATGGAAGTCCTCATCTGCAGCTAGGAAGGCGTCATCCTGGAAAAGTATCCCCTGAATCATACAATGGGACGCCAGATCCTCATACAACATCTCAACCCTCTTTTGCACCTCAGGACTGAAGGACGTCAACCGTCTATACCATGATCTGCTATTGTTCTTTCCCTCCATACCTTGCCGGCGAACCATATATCTTTGATTAAACGCTGTATCAGGGAAAGAGAGGGCGAGCGTAGGCATCCACGCATAGACATCCATCCCACGGATACCAATCTGATGTGCTGCCCACCCAAATATATCCGCCCTCACCGGCAATACCCTGTTTGGGAAATACACACTCTTTACTTCCCCGTCCCCGTCGGGGTCGGCAAAGGCCTGAAGTGCCACCGAATTGACGCCCATTGCGACCAGTCGGTCAATCAAAAGACCCAAATTTTTATCCGTCTGCGAAGGAGAGGTTGGGTCGTAAATTAGATCCAGATCCACTTGCACAAGGCGAAGATCTTTCCTGCCTTTCTTATTCTTTAAGACATTCTTGAAATCTCCGATCGGCATCCCTTTCATCAGGCACCTTTTCGTGAAACGGAGTCTGTCCAGAGATGCATGACCATCCTCTAACGTCAGGTACATGTTAAACCCGTATTCGTCGCCCACAGACATAGCTGCGGAATTAAAGCATCCATAGGGCCAGGCCAACACCCGCGGCATGTAGCCCAACTCACGAGTGAAGATTTTTTTCTGCCGTTCAAAATCCAGCCGCAGTCTTTGAAGGTATTCTTCCCCAGTTTCATATCTGTTCTTATCACGCAAATATGATCTCACAGCCAGAGAAGGGCCTACATTACCCTGAGGTGTATATTGTATTCCTCTGTGCATATCAAAAGTATGGGAGGCTATCTCAACCAGGGGCGACTGGCTGACCTCCCTAATCTGATCCCAGTTCATCAAAGGCTCGGGAAGACCTTGAGGGGGATTGGTTATCCACGAGCCGACGACACTCAGTACTGAAGGGAAGCCCAATTCCCTGAGGAATGGAAATACAAAGTCATAGTAAGAAGAATATGCATCATCAAAAGTAAGGAGCACCGCCTTTTCAGGCAGGGGCTTGCTCCCCTCCGATGCCTGGATTATTTGCTTCACTGATACCGGGTTGTATCCATGTGTCTTGATGTATTCCATCTGTTCGGCAAATTCTCTCCGGGATATCGAATAAGATGACGTACAGGATACTCTCGGCACAACTCCATGGTAACATAAGGTTACAAACCCATGTGTTTCCCTGCTCATTGCGCACTTCGACCATGCCACTGCGCATAAGAGGAAGCTGCAAATCAGCAAAAAGCCAAAGATTCTCGCTCTCATTAGAACCTAAGCCTCCACCCTGCTTCACACGTAAAGCCTTCTACCCCATCTCCATCATACATATTCCTGGTAACCTCCACCGCCCAGAAAAGAGAATTCGTATCAGAAAAATCTTGCTCCTGTTCATAACGGATGCGGGCTGTTAGGCCGCCTGAATAGTCCCTCTCCTTATACCAGCCAAGGCCACAGAAAATCCGGTGAACAATAGCTCTATTGTACATACGCATCACTGTCTGCTGGACCATGAGAGTAGCAGAAGTGCCCCAGGCTTCCTCTGGGTTATAATAGGGTGTGTCCACCTCCGAGTTATCCATCCTATAGAGATCTGCAAAGACTCGGACTGCCCAATCATTCTTACTAAAGAGGCCTTGCTCAAGCCCCATATCCCATTCCTGCCGCGTATTACCATCAGAAAAACTCGACCAGGTATATGACAAATGCTCATTCCGAAGCTCACTATCGCGGTAGGTAAGCTCCGCCCTTCCAACACGGGATCGAATGCCTGCCGCCCTGGCTCTCAGAGCTGTAAAGGGTGAACAGGAATCATAGGACAGATTAAGAGCCACATGGTCATTGGGTGTGATATTGAGCTTGGTAAGAGAACCAAGATGATTTCCAGTAGTTCGGTCCCAGGAAAGTTGCTGATATGCCTGGACAGTGCTATTGAAAATATGTTCCACCCCAAGGCCCATTCGCCATAGATTTTTGGACTGGTTTTTACTCTCTCCTGAGCTCCAGAGGGTATTCAAATGGATTCGTGTGTATAACGAAACGGGCTGGCTACCCTCCATCTCCAGCCACAATTCACCGGAGTCATCACTCTCTCGGGTTACAGAGGCCCTTGTGGCGACCACCTTCATCTGTTCCACGTCAAAACTGCGTGCTGTCTCCAATACGTGCTTGTTCCTAGGATCGAGTAACAAAAGTCTCTCATTTAGGTCCTTCCCCTCTTTCTTTTTGGCCAGAGAATCAAGTGTTACTGATAAACCATTAAGAGCGTCAATGTTCGTAGGATCCATAGTTCTTATAATCTTAAACTCCTCCAGCGCCCTCCTTGGCCAACCCCGCCATAAGTAAACGTGAGCCAGGCCGGTCCTTATCGTTGTGTTTGACGGCGCTTTTTTATGAAGGCCCTGAAAACAGGCCTCTGCTTCTTTAAGGCGATCTTCGTAAGCCAACAGCCACCCTTTGGCTATGGCCACCTCCATGGCAGGCCAGTAAGGAAAAGATTTCCTCCCTCTAGTAACGAACCTTGGGGTATCGGCTTCAATTCCCCGTATCGTGCTCCATGCTTCCTTCCATCTCCGCAGATCTTGCAAGGCGTAGAATTTGCCCATCCTCGCTTCAAATGAATGGGGATTCATGGTCAATGATTCTTCGTAAAATTGCAAAGCCTCCTCTGGTAGCTCCAGGCGAAGGTAAGCAGCGGCGACAACATTCAAAACGTACGGAGGCACGGCTACGCCTTCAGAAGCTAACTTGTCATATTCCTTAAGGACTTCTCCCATGCATTTCAGCTCCCCAAGTGAAGCGATGTAATCGAATCCAGCTCTCTTCCCCTCTCTTCCCTTTTCTAATAGGTTGTGCAAAACCCCCCTGGCCCATTCAGGCTCTTTCCATCGGATTCGCTCTGCGGCCATGTCCACGAGAAATCGGTCATAGAGTTGTACATTTGATGGGAAAAGTTTTATGGTCTCGTCCAGGCTATGAGAGGAAACTCCCAAATCTGACAAATCAAGAAGCCTTAGCTTGCGGGCCACCTGGTTTTGGGGTGAATGCGTAAGGATTTTGTCATATTGACTTACTGCCTCCCAAAAGAGTCCTATCTGCTCATAAACGTAAGCCTTTGCAAATAGTGTTTCCGTATCGTCCGGTCTTTGGTTCAAAAGGGCATCAAGATCCCTAAGCGCTTCCTGTGCCCGTCCACTAGCCGCCATACAATAGGCCCTGCCTATCCTTGCCATCCTGTATGAAGGAAACTTCTCAAGCACTCTATCGTAAATCTGTAACGCCCTATTTATCTCGCCGGTTTTGAAATAGCTCCATGCCACCCACGAAAGCAGATGGGCTGACATTGAGCCCATCTGCTTTCTTTGGACCATGGACAGAGCTTTACGGTATTTGTGAAAAAGAATCTCTGAAAGAACCAGATCTTTTGCTGCATCCAAGTCCCCGTTATTAAACAGCGCCCTAAGTTGAGCTAACAGTTCGACCTGCTTGGTCCTTGGTAACGAGGCAATAGCATCATCCCTTAGCTTTAGTAATTCCTCCGGACAGCCCGCTTTCCCATATTCAACGCTTCTGATATGTCTAAGTGCCAACCCGTACTTGCCTGTCTTGAATAGAGCAAGGAATAGCCCCTTAACTGCTTCCAGGTCGGTAGGATCCCGATCAAGCGCTTTTTCATAAAGAGATGCAGATCTCACGTAGGCTCCCTCATCAAAGTAAGCTTTAGCAACATTTCTCAACAAATAAGGACGCATTGGGAAGGAAGCGGGTAGCTTCTCAAAAAGGCTTGTGGCCCTTCGTTGCTGTCCAGTCCAGCAAAGCAAAACCAGATAATCTGAGTAAAGACTAGGACAACGTGCAGGTTCCGTACATGCTGATTCAAGGATCTCAAGCGCTTCAAAATTCTTTCCTCTTTTTATCAGAGTCCTGACTCTCTTAACCACATTGCGCGCATTGATCTTCATTGGTCTTCTTGCCTTCATGGACTGTATCCCCGAAACCTGCCTGGCCCTCTCAGATGGCATTGGCCCCAGGATCTCTGAACCCCATGACACGGAAAGACCATATGAAATACTGAAAAGAAAGGCGACTATGGTGGCCGGCAAACACACACCAATCCTGCGGACCATCTCTCTCGAAAATATTGAATCCATCTCTGATGAATCAGCTTTTGCTTTTTCCGTGCCTTTTTTTACTTCCATACAATTAGGATTGCAGGTACACCCGATCCTAAATAAAAGGACTGTTGGTGGGTCAGGAGCTGGGATGGGAGCTGATCATATTCGACTATCAAAATAGATTTTACCGAATCATCCATATCACTCCACGTGCCATATTGGGCGGTTTTAGTTTTGTCATCATAAAAATTATGCATCATTAAGTAATTTTCATCTCCGTCTTCGTTCTACCAAGGTTCGGAATCATGATCAGGATAATCATTTAGCTCGCTAAATCCGCTTCCCCAATGGACCTAATGTGTATATGACCAGATCCCATCCGTGACCCATCTCCAGCCATCACCGGGCTCGAGGTTTGCAAAATCTGTCGTGTCCTGATATCCTTCCAACCAGTTCCAGTCATCTTGTGAATCGAATAGGGCGAAGTCAGCTCCACCGCTGACCAGAGCATACAACACATCATTAGGTATTAGGATAGCCTTTTTCATTCCTCTCTCTTTATCAGCAAACTGTTACCTGAGCCACCTCTGTAATGGACCCCTCCGAAATCATTGCATAAGTGAGTCATTCATACCAGGTTGCTTCGGTTTTGTATCACGCTAGAGCAATATTCATACCATCCTGGCAAAACTATTGAAAAAAATAACCCTGAAATATGAGTAAGTTAGGTTACACCCTTCAGTCGTGGCCAAAAATTGGTAACAAATTACCCAATATTAGTATGTAATGTTTTACCACATTTGTAGCATGAAGGTGTAACTATAGCTAGGCCGACCAAGAAAAAAATTTCCTGATCCTTGCCTTGTTTGGATAGATAGGGAAAACCCATAGGATGAAAGCTTTCCATCGTTTTTTCCTGTTTGACACACAGGCAATAGTGTTAACAATATAAAAAAATTGGGCAATGTTGCGCCAAGCTAAACCAATGCGTAGGATTTTGCAAGGCGGTAGCATGATTTTTCCTTAGTTTGGGAGTTGGAGCTATGGGCCTCTCTAGCAGAGGGACAAAGTTTCTGGAGTCTCAAGGGGTTCCTTTTGAACCTATTCCTTATGATCACAAAGAAAAAGGGGCTGAATTTGCCGCCAAGGCGTTGGGATTTCCTTTGGACAGAACCATCAAGACCCTCGTGGTAGAGGTTGTATCCAAGGGTTATTTCTTCGTCCTTATGCCCGGCGACCTTCAACTAGACCTTAAGGCCCTCGCGAAAGCTTTCGGAGTTAAGAAGGCACAAATGGCTGATCCCAGGACGGCTGAAAAAATAACAGGGTATCTCACAGGGGGAATCAGCCCTTTTGGTGCCAGAAAACAACTACCGGTGATTATGGAAGAGACCATACTTGAGCACAAAGAGGTGTTGATAAACGGAGGCCAGAGAGGGCTGCTTATTTTGATGGATCCCAAAGATATTAGAAATATCACGCAAGCAAAGGTCTTGAGTGTTGCAAGGAGGCCAGATAATTCCAATTAGGCAGAATAATTAAATTATAATGAGGTGTAAACAATGTTAAAAGAAATTGACTGTCGCGGCCTGGCATGCCCTGGGCCTGTTCTCAGGACAAAGGATATTTTGGAACAAGACAGGCCCAATACCATACGGGTCACTGTGGATAACGAGGCCTCAAAACAGAACGTCAAGAGGTTCCTGGAATCTCAAAACTACAACGTTACCATTGAGATAGAAGGCTCCCTTAGCCACGTGATTGGGAAAAATGAATCGACTATCCCGAGCCCCCCGGAACAAGGCACTGCCGAAAAAGGGGAAGCGGCCGAAGAAAAAATCGTGGTGATGCTTGCCACTGACCGCATGGGTTTTGGAAACGAGGAACTAGGCAAGAAGCTTGTGTTGAACTTCTTGGGAACCCTTAAGGAGATGGGGCATAGCCTGTGGCGTCTCATACTGGTGAACAATGGAGTAAAGTTGACGATTGAAGGCTCCGAGGCCCTGCCTACACTCCGGGAGCTTGAACAAGCCGGCGTGGATATTTTGGTTTGCGGAACGTGCCTGACTTTTTTCGATCTATTGGACAAGAAACAGGTTGGCCAAACCACCAATATGTTAGACGTGGTTACATCCCTTCAGCTAGCTGATAAGGTGATTAACATATAAGAAGTTATGAGTTAGGAGTGGGCATAAAGGTTGATTGTTCACAATTCACAGAGATGGTAGTTGGGAGGCAGGAAAATGGGTGAGATCGACCCCATTAATCCTAAGATGACCATACTTGATGTTGTGTCAGAGTTTAGATCCACGGAAAAGGTGTTCAAGAGATACGATAAGGAAGCTGGCACCTGTCTTTGCTGTGAGGCCTTGTTCGACCCCTTGTGGAAGGTTGCCGAACAATACGGTTTGGACCTGGAACAACTCTTGACTGATCTAAAAGAAGAAGCCAAGGTGTGGTAATAGATATGCCTGAAACAAAAAAATTGAGACTGACAGAGACTGTTCAGGGGTCTGGTTGAGCTTCTAAGCTTGCTCCAGGGGACCTGGAGCGGGCACTTTGTGGGCTCGAATTTCCCTCTGATGAGAATTTGATAGTGGGTCTTGACAGAGCGGATGACGCTGGAGTCTACAAGATCTCGGAAGAGCTTGCTCTGATTCAGACTGTGGATTTTTTCACACCGATCGTGGATGATCCCTATTGGTTTGGCCAGATCGCCGCGGCAAACGCACTTAGTGATATATATGCCATGGGAGGCACTCCCAAGACCGCCATGAACTTGGTGGGATTTCCTGTAAAAAAGATGGACATTTCCGTTCTCCGCCAAATAATTCAAGGCGGTCTGGACAAAATGAAAGAAGCTGGCGTGGTGCTTGTGGGCGGGCACAGCGTCGAGGATCAGGAGCTCAAATATGGGCTTTCTGTGACGGGCTTTATACATCCAGATAAAATCCTCACGAAGAAAAACCTAAGGGTTGAGGATCAGTTAATCCTAACCAAGCCCCTGGGCACTGGGGTTATAAACACGGCCATAAAGGCCGCCTTGGCTTCAAAAGACACTATCATGAAAGTCACCCAGTTGATGGCCACTACCAACCAGAGAGCTGCTGAGCTCATGAAGGGCTACGAGGTCCACGCATGCACTGATATAACCGGCTTTGGTCTCCTTGGACACATTGCAGAAATGGTTGAGGGT
>JALVSJ010000314.1 GCA_027024445.1 Desulfobacterales bacterium | reverse complement strand
TCGGAGCGCATCTGTCAGGTATTGGGTATACGTGGCGATGCCGCATTCAATTGGTGGATATGTGGATATAAAGCCTATCCTCATGTTATCGCCTCCTTTCAAGGTTTAGGAAAGTAGGCTGAAGACTGAAGGCTGAAGAAAATGATATTATGAAGGACCGCCTCCCTGTAAGGAGTCAGATGCAGTCTGAAAAGGATCTCCACACGGGGCAGCTTCATTTGCTCTATCCCTTTTCAGCATACATAGCTGACCCGGTGATACGTTCGAGCAGGCGGTTTAGCTCCTCATTTGAATACCTGAACTCCCTAACAAGATCTCTCCATTTAGCAGATATCCTCGAATACCCCCACCTGCACCTTCTCTCCACCTCTTCCATGTCATGGCGTTGAAAATAATATGGCAAATTGACCTCAAAAAAAGACAAGGCATCTGCGTCCCTTAGTACATCGGCCTCCTGATCGCCTCCTGTTTCGTGCAGCCGAATCATTCTCGCCACTTTCTCTACGGAGCCCTCATCCCACCCGCACTCCCTCATGATTTGAGCCACGATCCTGGCGCTGTTTTCCGCATGTGCGGCTTTAAAGCTTTCATAGTCGGGAAAATCCGACTTTCTTGCCTTAACCCCAGCCATAGACCTTTCTATGTCATGCCCCAGGGCTGCAATCTCCAGAAGAGGATCGCTGTATGCACCCAGCTTTGTTATCCATTCCAGGGTGTTGATGGCATGAGGATAATCCTCAGGCACTTCGGAACCCTTAATAGTATCCAGTATGCGCCTTTTTGTGCAGTCATATGGGCTCATCTGAGATCAAACTTACCACACACCGTGTTCCGGGATGCTCAGAACCTCTTACTTCGCCGCGTCCCTGTACAGCACCCATACTCTCCTGGCATTTTCCAGGTTTGTTATTACCGCCATGACAATCAGCGTAGCCATAACCTCGTTAAACAGGGCCCCCAGGAAAATAAGGAAAATCCGCACATCTCTCCCCCACCGAAACGTAATAGCCCTATCTTTCAGCTTATCTCGAAGATACCCATCGTACTTGTGAGCAGTATAACTGTTGATCAAACTTCCCGTTACGGAAAAATACCCCGCCATGAGTGGGGCCAGCACACTGCCCTCCCATATAAGGTGAAGCATCAGGCCCAGGAGGACAAATGCATCTGAATAGCGATCCAGGACCGCATCAAACCACCCGCCAAACTCTGATGTCTGATATTTTAGGCGAGCAATCTCTCCATCGCATCCATCCAGGATGGAGGAGAACTGGACCAACACCGCTCCAACAATAAGTGCCAGGTACCCTTTCAGGGCGAACACTGCACCACCCAGCAAAGCAATAAGGAACGCAAAAAAACTTAATTGGTTTGGGCTCAGGGAAGTGTTGATCAGACGTCGTGTGATTGCCAGCGAAAGGGGACGGTTAATGTACCTGGATACCGGCCCGTCAGTGGGCTTTTTCAAGGCCCTGAGCAATGTGTCCTCTGCCCTCTTGGCCGATTGGGCATCATCTACATCAAACCAGGGATCTGGGGGCGCATTTACAGCCCGCACCTTACCTTCTGAGGCCAGGATACCAACTCCCGCAGAGAGTCTTGTGTCTCCGGCAAATTGAGCTTTGTTGAGAGCTTCAAATATCCCTGGCGTGCATAGAAAAAGGCCCGTATCTATACCATTGTAACTGGGAAGGTCTTTTCCGATCCTCTCCACCCTACCTTCTCTAACAAGAACTTTCGTGGCCTCTTCCAATTCGTGGTCATCGAATTTGTCCAGATCCCTGTCGACCAGCAGTGCGATCTCCCCCTCATCCACCTTCGCACTGAGTATTTCACTGAAGGCTCTTTGAGGGAGCAAGTGATCGCACATTACAAGGATAAAGGGTTCTTTCAGGTGCTCCTTTGCACAAAGCACGGAAACACCGTTATCTTTCTCCCACTGCTCATTAATTATATGGGCAATGGATATGTTGTGTTCACGTTTCTGTAGAGAATCCAGAAATGCTCTTACGCGGTCGCCCTGGTAACCGGTGACAACGAAGAAACTTGTGATACCGGTCGCCCTGGCGGTGAGGATCACCCTCTCGATCAAAGGTTTCCCCAAAACCGAAACAAGGGGCTTTGGAAGCCCCTTGTCGGATAACCTCGTGCCCTTTCCAGCAGCAAGGATAAGGCATTTCATTTCACATCACACCTCTCGCTCACCTCTAATAAATTCCTCGGTCATCCGGTGGGCTTCGTCATCAGTAAACTGCTTGGGAGGATGTTTCATAAAATATGCAGAGGGAGAATAAAGGACTCCACCTTTACCTCTGTTTAAAGCCAGTTTACAACACCTGATCGCATCAATTACCACTCCTCCCGAATTCGGGGAGTCCTCCACTGACAACCTCAATTCAAGGTTCATGGGGATATCGCCAAACAGCTTCCCCTCCATCCGGATAAAGCAAATCTTATTGTCCTTCTGCCATGCTACCCAATCGCTTGGACCAATATGGATGTTCTCCTTGTCAAGCCTGCACTCCCCAAGCTGTGACTGAACCGCTTCTGTCTTGGATTCTTTCTTAGAGGCCAATCTGCTTCTGTCCAGCATATTGAGAAAATCAGTATTCCCACCTGTGTTTAACTGATACGTTCTTTCAAGCTTTACTCCCCTGTTCTTGAAAAGATTTGCCAGTACCCTGTGAACGATAGTAGCACCGAGCTGACTCTTAATGTCGTCTCCAATGATAGGCACATTCTTTTCCTCAAACCTTTTTCCCCACTCGGGATTGCTCGCAATAAATACCGGCATGCAGTTGATAAATCCCACACCTGCTTCCAGGGCGCATTCAGCGTAAAATTTGACCGCTTCTTCAGAGCCAACAGGCAGATAATTAAGGAGCATATCCGCCCTGGACTCTACAAGCTCTTTTACGATCTCTTCCTTGCTCGCTTCTGGCCCATCTGCAGGAAGAAATGTATATTTTTCATCGTAGTTTCTCATATGCTCTGCCACACCATCCAGGATACGGCCCATCTTTACTTTGACACCCGTGAGTGGGACATCCTTGTATATGGTCTTCGTACAATTGGGCAACTGGAAAATTGCCTCAGCAACATCTTTGCCCACTTTTCTTTTGTCAATATCAAAAGCTGCAACCACTTCTATGTCGCCCGGCGTATAGCCTCCGATATCCCAGTGCATAAATCCTATGGCCTCATCTTCAGACTTGTGTCTGTAATATTCGATCCCCTGTATCAGAGCGCTGGCACAGTTGCCAAGCCCTGCAATGGCGATCCTGATTCTATCCATTAACTACCTCCTCCTTTCGCGAGCGATTTGCTTCATCATACAGTTATACCTAGAAAGGCACCAGCGATTAAAAAGGAGCACCCCGTGGTAATTGGAATCGCAAACATTAATACAAACCATAGAAATGATATAATTTCAAATATTTTATTTTGTAGAAGAATGCGATGTTGACTTAGAGGGAAACTCCGAAGTATGCTTGCGCTGCGCATTCAATGAAAAGAGACTACAGTGTAAATATCTGCCCTGGTCCAGACCCAAGTTTTACCTGAATCAGAACCGCATCCACATCGAAGCCGCTACCTGCCTCAAAATCGTGTAGCTCTCGTAGATCCGGTTTAAGGCAGCACACCTACACCGTGAAAATAACCACCCCATATGGAATGTCAAGAGATACCTGCACAGGTGGCTAACCAGACAATAGTTTTTCTAAATTTGCCCTTGCAAATTCTATTGTAGGGTCCAATTCCAGGGCAATACGGTAATAGTGGATGGCAGCCTCAATATCTCCCAGTTCCCTGTAGTTTGACCCGATATTCGCGTAATCAATGGCTGAGGTAGGATTAAGCACCAATACCTTCTGAAAGCAGGCTATGGCCTTTTCATGTTCCTTTAACCTGTAATAGCAGTATCCCATAAGGTTATAGATGTCAGTTCTTTCCGAATCTACCTGCTCGGCCTGCTCTAGGACCTCAATGGCCCTGGAAAACTCCCCTGCCTCTTTGAGCGCTACGCCGAGATATGAAAGGATTGTTGCCTTGTCTTCCTGTGTGGGCTCAAGCTCCAGGGATTGTTCAAAATATCTTATTGCATCCTGATAGGAACCAAGGGCAAGGTGGCAGAGGCCTAAATAAAACCGGACGTAATACTTGGTGGGCAAAAGCTCTTTCATCCAGTTGAGGATGGATATTGCCCATTCCTTGTCAGGGGACTCTGCCACAAGCTTGGCTGAGAACATCCCAACACTTGTTCCCATCGCCCTCTCGCGGAAATGTGCTCCGGGGATAATGGTATAGTAGGCTGGTATTCCAAGCTGAGGGTGTGTCACGTTGATTTCAAGGACCTCCAGCGATACCTGAAGCAAGGCTTCGATGCAGTTTTCTATTTCAACCCTTATGTTTTCGTTTGAAAGATCGGGAAGATCGGAGACCTTCACCACCCTCGCCTGTTCCGTAATGAACCGCGCTTCACTGAGGTCGCTGAACTTAGGCAAGCCGCTTGCCACGTACCTGGAAAGGGTGTCAAAATCTCCGGCCAGTTGGGCCACTTCGGTGAGTGCCCTTATCAATGCCTTCTCCGGATCGGGTGTAGTCCCAGCAGTCCACACTATCTCGCTGCGCTCTGGGAAGGGGGCCGGATCATAAGCAAGCATACCCACTGTTGGGATACCCGTGTAAAGTGTAAAATCG
>JALVSJ010000313.1 GCA_027024445.1 Desulfobacterales bacterium | reverse complement strand
GTGTATCAGGTGTGGATGGTGCCTGGAGGCCTGCCCCATGGGCCTATCTCCCAATGAGATCGGCATATATGTGGAGGCAGGGCGGGCTGAAGATACCTCACAGTTCGGGGTCTTTGAATGTTTCGAATGCGGCTGCTGCGCATTTGTGTGCCCGGCCAAAAGACCCCTTGTTCAATTCATAAGGCTGGCCAAGTCAAAGGCCAAGAAATAATCCGGGCCTGAAAGGGCTCTGAGCCAATACGGGCTGGAAGCAAAATGGAACAGGATATACTAGACCGAAATATCTCAACACCTCTGGCAGTATCTGTCTCGCCTCATATAAAGAGTGGCGAGTCTGTAGAAAAGATAATGTGGACGGTTGTAGCCTGCCTCCTCCCTCCCCTTATCTTATCCATCTTCATTTTCGGTATTCAGACCTTGATCATCACTGCCATAAGTGTTGCAAGCTGTGTCGTCACAGAGGCCATCACACAGAAATTGCTCCACAGGCCCATTACCATTAAGGACGGAAGCGCTGTTATCACAGGCCTGCTACTAGCCTACATTATTCCGCCCGGGGTCCCCTACTGGATGCCCATCCTGGGTGCCGTGATGGCCATATATGTGGCCAAGCATCTCTTGGGAGGAATCGGTTTCAACATCTTCAATCCTGCCCTCATAGGACGGGCATTTCTTGTGGCCACCTTTCCTGTTGCAATGACTTCGGCCTGGTTACCTCCGATCAAGCACGGTTCCTTATTTCAGTACATGGCCGGCGGGGTAGATGCTGTATCCACGGCCACGCCTTTGTTTATCCTCAAGCATTATGGCATTTCCGGCGTCATAGAAAAATTCGGGTCACTTCACAGCATTTACGGGAGCTTTTTCGTGGGATGGAGACCCGGGTGCATTGGCGAGACCTCTGCGCTGTTGCTGCTGCTCGGTGGCGGCTATCTTCTCTACAAGCGATACATCACATGGCATATTCCGGTTTCTATGGTAGCAACCATAGCCCTTTTAACATGGGCATTCGGGGGTGAAAGGCTATTTACGGGGGACCCACTCCTGGCTATCCTCTCAGGGGGAGTGATGCTAGGCGCCCTTTTCATGGCAACAGATTACGTCACATCGCCCAGCCAGCCCACAGGAAAGATCTTGTTCGGCATAGGTGCTGGCGCCCTTACCGTCTTGATTCGCCTTAAAGGTGGATACCCGGAAGGGGTGTGTTATGCCATATTGTTAATGAACCCCCTCACCCCGGCATTTGAGCAGTGGTTTGGACCTAAACGGTTCGCTCCCCCAAAAGGTGCGGTGAAATGAAAGAAATTATTAGAATAACCATTGGTTTGACCATATCGTGCCTTATTGCAGCCTTTATAATGGGGGCTGTGTTCACTGTCACTGACAAGGCCAAGAAACGCAATGAGTTCATGGATCTTCAGAATACCATGCTCGGCCTTTTGGGGTATTCAAAGTCAAATCCTGCTCCGCCCGATCTCAAACTTCATGCCGTATATCGCTACATTATCGAAGACGGCCAATCCAGGTACCTGGGTTACATGATACCAGTAGTAGAACAAGGAAAAGAATCCTACCGATTGATTATTGTGGATCCCGACGGCAGGCTTATTGAGCAAGCCAAGCTGAATCTTGATCCTGAGCATGCCAACGAGGTTACTGAACGAGCCAAGGCTATGGAAGAGGTGGTCAAGCCCCCAAAGAACTTTTATTACGCGGATTCATTCATAGTGGCAACCAGGGGTAAACGCAGACTTGCATATCTTCTCCCCGGGGAGTTCCCCGGGTTCAAAACCTTCATTAAAGTCATGTTAGCCCTTGGCCCCAATTTTGAGATCAAGGGTCTCGAGATCCTGGAACAAGAGGAAGATCCGGGGCTGGGAGGAGAAATTGTTCAGGACTATTTTAAAAATCAGTTTATAGGTAAGTCCTTTGAAAAACTCAAACGCCTCAAGGTTATCAAGAAGCCATTACCCGAGGAGTACAGAAAATTCCTCGAGAGGAGGAAATACAAGGGCCTTTTCACTAAAGACCAGATAGAACAGATCCAGCAAAAATATAAAGATGCCGACATATATGCCCTTACTGGGGCAACCATATCCAGTAAGGCTGTTACCTCCGGAATAAAAAATTTGGTGAAAAAGTTCGCATACAGAGAAAAGATGCTGGAGAGTATCTTGGTCCAGCAGCATATTCCAACGGCATTTTAGGGATAACTTATGGTTCAACCTCCGGTGGAGGATTGAAAATTGGCAACTAAAAAGTCAAACACGGAATTGGTGCTAAACGGCCTGTTGAATGAAAACCCAATTTTCAGGCTGGCGCTTTCCATGTGTCCGGCGGTGGGCATAAGCACTACAGTGAGAAATGGCCTGATGTTGGGGGTGGCCGTACTATTTGTTCAGGTATGCTCTAGCTGTACCATTGCTGCTATCAAAAACTACATACACCCCAGGATACGGATACCCACCTACACTCTGACCATTGCCACCTGGGTAACTGTAATTGATTTACTCTTGTCCGCGTACTTTCCAGTGGCCTATAAGGCCATGGGCATTTTCATAAAGTTGATTGTGGCCTTTGCCATCATTACCATGCGACTGGAAGTATTCGCATGCAAGAACACGGTCGGTAAGTCCTTTTGGGATGGTTTGGGTATGGGCCTGGGCTTCCTTTTTGGTATGGTCACTCTGGGTTTCATAAGAGAATTATTGGGAATGGGCACATTACTAGGCCACGATGTTCTGGGCTTCAAGCCTTTACTATTCTTTGCATTGCCACTTGCAGGCTTTTTCTGCGTAGGATTCATGATGGCCGTTTTCAATTACGTAGAATTAGTCTTCAATAGAATGAAGAAAAAAAGAGGCTAAACAGATGTCGGCTACCAGGTCAAAGATCATATTTCGGATTGTTCTTGTTACTGTGGCAGCTATTGTCATGTCGCAGGTATGCTGGGCCGGCCTTGCCAATCGTTTCATTCAAAAAACCGCCTTCAAAGGCAAATACGATATCCTAATTACCTTTGCGGCTCCTGTTGACAAAGACTGGGCGCTTAACAAAGACAATTTCAGGGTGTACGAGGAGCCGGACCCCGACATCAAATTGGAGATAAGCAATATAACCCTGAGTCCGGATAAGAAAAAATTGCTTCTCCACTTTGATGAAGAACTCAATCAAAATCAGCCTCATGTGGTGATTATCAAGGATATACACTCTTCTGAGGGAAAGAACCTAGGGACCGCGATGGTCAAGGCAAAGAAGCTCTATCTGGGCTTGCTTTTCTCCATATTTATAGGAGCGATGCTGATACACAACTTTGTGTTTACCAAGTACCTTGGACTTTGCGTGTTCTTTGGAACCTCTCAAAAAAAATCCACGGCAGTTGGTATGGGAATAACATTCACTATCGTGATGGTAGCCAGTGCCATGATGTCGTGGTTCCTGTACCAGTTTGTGCTAAAACCTTTTCATCTCGACTACCTGCAGATCATAGTATTCATCGGGCTGGTTTCCCTTTCTGTCCAGGCTGTGGACACCATTTTGAGGAAGGTCAACCCGATACTTTTCAAGGCCTTCGGTGTGTACTTGGTGCTGGTTATTGCCAATTGCATCATATTGGCCGTACCTCTTATTCTTGCTGACAATGAATATAATGCAGCGGAAAGTTTCATGCTTGCTATGGGAGCAGGCCTTGGTTTTCTTGTGGCCTTGTTCCTCATGTCCTCGGTAAGGGAGCGCCTGGAACTTGCCAACGTCCCACCCACTTACCGCGGACTGCCCATCGCGTTCGTAGTGGCGGGCCTGTTTGCACTGGCCTTTTTGGGGTTTTCCGGAATGAGTATCTTTTGATCTCCGGTAGGCAGAGAAATGAGATTTGAGGTGATGGGATGGATCCGACATTGATCAAAATGGCTTTAGGGGGGCTTGCGCTTCTGGGGTGTATAGGTCTGTTTTTTGGAATAGGCCTGGCATTGGCCGCCCATAAGTTTGCGGTGGAGGTAAACCCCAAGGTTGAAGAAGTTAAAGAAGTCCTTGCGGGGGCCCAGTGAGGAGGATGCGGCTTCGCTGGATGCGAAGCCTATGCAGAGGCTGTGGTTAATGATCCCACTGTACCACCCAATCTCTGCTTTCCTGGTAAAGAAGAAGTGGCTGCCGAGGTGGCGGAAATCACCGGCAAGAAAATGGCCTCGGTGGAGAACGTAACCGCTGCTATACGTTGCTCAAGACCGCAGGGCAACGTAAAGAAAGACCTTGAGTATATCGGGTATAACACATGCGCAGCGGCGGCCTTGGCATACGGTGGGCCCTGGGCATGCAAGTTCGCATGTATTGGATTCGGTGATTGTGTCTCTGCATGCCCTTTTGATGCCATGGCCCTGGTGGACGGAATGCCGGAAGTGGACCCTGTAGCATGTGTGGGATGCGGTACGTGCGTCAGGACATGCCCAAAAGGAATAATTGAGCTTATCCCCAGCCAAGCCCGGGTATGGGTACCTTGTAGCAACAAAGATGCTGCCAAGGCAGTCAAGGCAGTTTGTGAAGTGGGTTGTATTTCTTGCCGCATGTGTGTTAAAGTGTGCCCCGCAAAAGCAGTAACACTAGAAGACGGAATTATACGAATTGATCACAAAAAATGTCTGGATTACGGTCCAGAGTGCGGCGAAGTTTGTGTGGAGAAGTGCCCACAAAAGATATTTCTTCAGTATTATCGACCGTCTACCTC
>JALVSJ010000312.1 GCA_027024445.1 Desulfobacterales bacterium | reverse complement strand
CATTGTCATCAGCTGGAAACTCCTCCCGGAACAGGTGGAAATCCGGGTCTCAGATCAGGGACAGGGCATGGATGCAGAGACGCTGTCACACGTTTTCGAACCGTTTTACCAGGGGAAATCCACAGTGGTATCAGGCGACAAAGGCATCGGATTGGGGCTATCACTGGCAAAATCCATGGTTGAGGCCCACGAAGGTACTATTCGGATCGAAAGCGAACCCGGCAAGGGTACGACAGTTTCTTTTACGCTTCCTCTGGGATAATCCGCCCCGCCAAAACAACCCGCCTTGATAATCTTAATCTTTTCTTAATCTCTCCTTTGAGACTTCTTAACCTTCCTTGACTATCCTTTGTACAGAAAACAGTGATGGAGGAATTTATGTATAGATATTTGCGTAAGAAGGCAGAATGGTTCCCTATATTGATAATTGTCCTGCTTATTACCGGTTGTGCTCCAGGTCCCCCACCACCCATACCGCCTGGCCTGTTCAGCGCAGGCATTGGCTGGATACTGGTTGGTCTGCTTGTATGGGGTGCTATTTTGCTATGGAAAAATTTTAATTCTAATAAGGTTACTAAAACAGACTACCTGATTGACGCCCTGAATGCCATCAATGACCGTCTCTCTGCGCTCGAAAAAAAAATAAATCAATCAGAAAGGAACAAAAAACAATAAGCAAGGAGGATGTCATGAAAAAAATTTTTACCGTTTTTACTGTTTTAACCCTTTCAACGCTTTTCTATCTGGTGCCTTATTCCATAGCAGAGCAGAACACTGCCCCGCCACTGCTGGTACAGCAGCCTGCAGCTCAGCCTCCCCCTCCAGGAGTTTCGCCAGCACCACCAGCACCAGGAATCCCGCCAGGACCACCGGTTACCCCGCCTCCTCCAGGTCCAGGTATTGGTCAAGCTATTCCTGAACAAACATTGCTGAACAACCTACCCACCGCGGTTACCACAGTTCAGAAGATCGGTAGCCGGCTTACACCTGGAAAGGTGTGGACGATACAGGGAGCTGCCGGAGAGATTGAAGTAAAGGCAGGGGTGCTGTACCAGGGAAGTGTCGTGGCGGTTCTACGTTTCAATCCACTGGACGGCGGCGTGCTGCCCCTTGGCATACATCCTCGCGCCTACCAAAACCCCCTTCAGATCCAGGCAATTAAAGCCCGGTTAACGGCCGTCATCCATGAACTGAAGATCTTGCCTGCGGCCGAATTCAGGGAGCCAGAGGCCAGCTGGGCCTTTCCTGTTGCACTCGGCAACACGATCGTGGCCCACCTGAAGGTCTACTGCGATGGCATTCACATTGTTCCAGATTATCCGGCAAATCAGGAAATGACTTGCTATGGTCAGTAACATCCGGTCCGTCCTAAAGAGAAACCTTTTAACGGCCATGCTGCTGGCAGCGGCATTGGGGCTGGCTTATATCCTTCGCCAGCCCCTCCGCCTGTTTCCGGCCATGGTGGATTGGAAAACGATTTCCACCTTGGGCGGACTGTTGTTGGTCACCACCGGAATCAAGGAAAGCGGCCTGTTTTATCTCCTTGCCTACCGCATTGCCCGGAAGATTGACAACGAACGCCTATTGGCACTGTTTCTTGTTTCCCTTGCCGCTACACTCTCCATGTTTTTGACAAATGACATCGCCCTGTTCATAGTCGTCCCATTAACGTTGACCCTGCAACAAATCGTCAAGGAGGATTACAGCAAAATAATTATCTTTGAAGCCATTGCCGTAAATGTGGGTTCATCGCTGACACCAATAGGCAACCCCCAGAATATATACCTCTGGCACCAGTGGGGTATTTCTTTCCATGTCTTTGTTGGAGAAATGATCCCGGTTGTTTCTATTATGTCTATTTGGCTGCTTTTCATGATTTTTCTCTGTTTTCCCTCAAGGAGAATAGATGTCACCAATAACCATAATAATGTTGTGGATCACAAACTGTTCATCGTATCCGCAATATTGCTGGTCGTATTTGTTTTCTCTATTGAATTAGGATATGAAATATATATTCTGCCGATCATTTTTTTTGTCCTATTGACAACTCGCATAAGTATATTTTTGAAATGCGATTGGGGACTTATACTTCTTTTCATCGTCATTTTTATCGATCTGGACCTCGTCTGTCAGCTTAAAGCCATAAATCATATGCTTGCCATGCTGGATTTTAGCAACATCCGTGCATTGTTCCTTTCTGGTGCCTTGTTTTCACAGTTCATTAGTAATGTCCCATCAGCTATTCTCCTTAGCAAGCATTCCACCAATTTCAAGATAATCGCCTACGGAGTCAACATTGGCGGGAACGGATTGCTGATCGCTTCCTTTGCCAATCTGATCGCTTTGCGTTTTTCCAATAGAAAACACAACTATTTTTCTTTTCATGTCTACTCGTTACCTTATTTCATAATTACTCTGATTTCATCTTTTTGTCTGTTGACTTAAGTTTTCGGCTTGATTTAAGTGGTTTTCTCCAGCGTTGTATCTCAGGCACTTGAGGCCGCAAGGGGCCCGTAACCTTGCCGAATCCGCCGCGTCGCCGCTTGGTTGAAGTACACGAGGGTGCCCTCGGCCTTGCATCTCTGGCAAGCTTGCGAGCTGCACGATCCGGGGTAATATCTTCAGCATGCAGACCTCACGACACCAGATCGTGGTCCTTTTGACCGACTTCGGGCTGGATGATCCCTACGTAGGGATCGTAAAGGGAGTGATATTGTCCATGGCCCCGGGGATCACCATAGTGGATCTCTGTCATGGCATATCACCCCAGGACGTGACCTCGGGGGCGTTTGCCCTGGCCTGTTCCTACAGGTACTTCCCGCGAGGTTCGGTCTTCATGGCGGTCGTGGATCCCGGGGTCGGGTCCGGGAGAAGGGCCATCGCGGCAAGTCTTGGAGGGTATCTGTTCGTAGCGCCGGACAACGGGATCCTTACCGGTGTCTTCGCCGAGGAAGAATGTGCCTCCTGCCGGGAGATCAGGAACGAGGAGCTTTTCCTCCGGCCCGTCAGCCGCACGTTTCATGCAAGAGACGTGTTTGCGCCGGTTGCAGCGCACCTTGCCCTTGGAGGGCGGCTCGAGGACCTCGGGCCCGAGGTGGCGGACCCGGTCCTTGTAGACTGGCCGGAAGCAAGGGTTGAGGGCGGCAGGATCACGGGCGTCGTGCTGGCAAGGGATCGGTTCGGCAACCTCGTGACCAATATCAGGGGAGAGCTCTTGCCTTCAGGCCATGTCGGCGTGGAGATAAACGGCATGGTACTCCCGCTTGTCGGGACCTACGCCGATGTCGAGGCCGGGCGACCCCTCGCCCTCGTGGGAAGTGCCGGGTACCTTGAGATATCGGCCAACATGGCCGATGCCTCTTCCCTGACGGGGGCAGGGCCGGGCACCTCGGTCACGGTTTTGGACCGCGCGTAGCACATGGACAGCCCGCCGCACAGGGAGACTTCCTGGCCGCCCACGGCCCGTGTCGACCTTTCTTTTCTTTGCGTCTCAGGCGCCCAGTCTCTTCTGGTGGAATCCCGACACGTACGCCAGCCCCCCTATCAGGCTGGCGGCCACCTGCACTGCAAAGAAGCTGAGGCTCAGTGTCAAGGCCTTTTCGGCTGGGATGCCCTTCAGGCCGAGGAAGTATACGAACCCTCCTTCCCTGAGGCCTATGCCGTTGAAGCTCACGGGAAGCAAAGTGAGGATGGCTACGAGGGGAAAGGCGGCGAAATAGAAGGCCGTAGGGAGGGATAGGGACATGTCGTGGCCGAGCATGGCCACTGCGCCCATTCCAAGGGATTGGAGTACCAGGGAGAGCAGGAAGCCGGTCGCCACGGTGAGGGGCCTTTGCCAGAGCTCCACCAGGGGAGAGAGCCTGGAGCCCATCTCGGGCCACGGCCTGGAGATGAGGCCGTGGATGCCGGGTACGAGGAAGGGTATGATCAAGGTGGAAAGGGCGGCCGAGTAGAGGAAGATGGCAAACCTGGCCGGCAGCATCCCCTGGTGCAGGAAGATGGCCCCGGCACCGAGCCAGAACATGGCGGCAAGGCCGAGGAGCCTGTCCATGATCACGCTGTAGGAGGCCCTCAGCCTCGGTGCCTCGCCCCTTGAGAGGAAGAGCACCTTGAGTACGTCGCCGCCCAGGCTGGTCGGGAGAAAGAGGTTGAAGTACATGCCCACGAAATAGTACCCGGTGTATGTTGAAAGGCGTCCCGGGAAGCCGAGTCCCCTTGCCAGGACGTACCATCGGGTGCTGCTTACGAGCTGCGAGGCGATGTACATGAGAAACGCCGACACCCAAATCCCGGGAGAGATGTCACAGAAGGCCTCCAGCAGCAGCGAGGGGTCTGTTTCGGAAAAGAGCCAGAAGAGCAATCCCGCGCTCACCGCCACGCGCAGGACGATCTTTGTGTAGAGCTTGGACCTCGGCCTCAATCCAGCACCTCTCGCACCGCGTATATGCGCTTGCCCGAGGATTCATAGTAGGTGCGTACGACCAGCTCCGCCAGGAGCCCGATCCCCCCGAGTACAACCCCGGAGATGATGAGAAGGGCCCCCAAGAGGAGGAGCGGGCGGCCGCCTATGTCCTGTCCCTTGAAGAGCTTGAGACATGTCAGGTACGCCTCTATCAAGGCACCGGAGAGGAACAGGAGGCCGCCGTTCAGGCCAAAGAACTGCAATGGACGCGTGGCAAACTTTTGAAAGAATATCATGAGCATGAGGTCAAGAAGCACCCTGTA
>JALVSJ010000311.1 GCA_027024445.1 Desulfobacterales bacterium | reverse complement strand
GCTCTGGTCTTTGTGGGCGTGGTTGTCATGCTGGCGGTCCCATTTGCATTGGCCGAGGAGGAGAAGACTTACACCATTACCCTTCAGAAGACAGCCGGGATTGCCCAGCAAGTCAGGGAAGTGGGCAACAAGAAGGTCCTGGCTGAGCCACATAAGGTGAAAGAAGGGGAGCATATATGGCAGATCCTCAGGGAAAAAGGGCTCCTCAAGGGAGGGAATCTCCCTCTCTTGCTTTCAACCCTGAAGGAATTAAACAGCTCCCTGAGGGATCTGGACCTGATTCATCCTGGCCAGGAGATACTGATACCCTTGAAAATCGTCCCCATAAAGGGCATTGCCCCATTGACCCGTAGACCCGCGCATGTAAAGGCCACTATCGTGGAACTGGGAGGGATGAAGCTTGAAAATTATACGATCCAGCCTGGTGACAGTGTCATCAAGGTGATTATGGGAAAATATAATCTCCCTCCTGCAAGGTTGTACACCGAATACCTTCAACTGGTCAGAAAGCTGAATCCCGATATAAAAGACCTCAACAGGGTGTATCCGGGGCAAAAGATACGTCTTCCAATCTATTCGCCCGAGATCGTGAGGAAGCCCATCAAAAAGGAAGAGAAGCCAAAGCAAGTGGCCCTGTTGAAGGGCAATGAGTCGCCCAGTCCCCATGTCAAGGACCTCAAGGATATATTCCTGGCAATCGGGGAGGAATGGAAAGACACGGGCGAGCATTTCATCCCCCTTCGCTCCGGCGGTCAGATAGACTTGAAGGCCTCTTCTTTCCCTTTGATCAGCTTCATATCTGGTCGCCGTATAATACTCGATGCATATCACAAGCTGCCGGATAAGGTCTCCAGGCTCATCGAGCAGACCTGGCCCAGTTACAGGGTAGTGCACCTGGAAAAGGGTGATGATCTGCGCAAGGTCCTGAATGAAATCTTTGCCGATGCAGGCTACATCCGGGTCCTGGGGCAGGAACAACCCCTTGAAATGGACGGGCCTGTCCCCATTTCTGTCACAGGTGACTGGGTACTGGTAAGGGCGAATAAACCCCTTGAGAAGGGATTCCGGGTTGTGGTCCTGACCCTGGGCCATAATGGGACATCGGAAGGGTTGACCAAGCCAGTGATAAGCTTCCTAGAGACTGTAGGGATCAAGATAGTGACATATCCCTTTGCACAAAGCAGTCCCGTGGCCTCTCCTCCCCGGGTTCAAGAGATCCCCGCCGGCCATGATCCCAGGGAACTCGTGGTAACTATCCTCAGGTTAAGGGGATTTCGGTTCAGGGAGAATGTGGAGATTCCGGTAATGGGTAATGAGAAAAGTGACTTCAATCTGGTAATCAAGGCTGACCTTTTCTTGAAAGTAAAGGGACATGAAGGAATCATAGACCTCAGCGGGCTGGAAAAGGACGTGTTGTCATTTCTTCGCGAGCATGAATTCAACGTGCTGCAACTTGCAGGGAAGAAAGACCCGGAAGATGTACTCGCCAGCACCCTGGCTTTCCTGGGGGTACCCTTTGAGAGAGGGGTTCACACCCTTGTCGCCCCAAACGGAACATATCTGCCACGGGTCAAGGTCAAGGTGCCCGGTATTGTGTTCGCGGACAAGGAGAGAAAAGCCGTGTTTGCTACCCCCATCTCCCTGAGTGCGGAGCTGAAGCAGTTTCTGGCAGTCCAGGGATTTCATGTCCTGCGTCTCCGGAAGTGGTAGCTGAGGGGCGATTGAGGGGGGCCGTGGACAGGAAGATCGGCATCGTATTTTCCTCCGGTTTCTTTGGCTTTTTTGCCCACGGAGGTTTTCTAGCAGGAGTTCGGGAACTGGGCCTGAGACCTGTAGCGTTCTCAGGGGCGAGTTCTGGGTCGATTCTGGCTGCCATGGCGGCATGTGGGATGAGTGATGAGCAGATAAGGGAGGCGCTTTTTTCCCTGAAGAAGGAGGATTTTTGGGACCCTGATCCCTGGTATAAAGTACTGGCTGCCTCTTTGAGGTTCCTGAAAGGATACACCGGATACCTGAGGGGAAGCCGTTTTCAAAAGCTTCTGGAAAAGCACTTACCGGTTCGAAGCTTTGAGCAGTGCCCGTTACCCCTGGCGGTGGTGGCAACCAACATAAGCCTGATGAGGGAGGAGGTCTTCACAAAGGGGGATCTCATAAAGGCTATTGCGGCATCAGGCGCAGTGCCGGGGCTTTTCAAACCAGTGCAATACCGGGGGTGGCTTCTCGTGGACGGCGGCGTGTCAAACAAGGCCCCGGTTGAGGCAGTGCTGGACCTTACCCCTCTAGATACCATCATTGTCCACTTCGTGGCCTCGGCCACCCTTTCCGCGGATGACAACAACCCCTTGAATAGAAAATTCACTCCATTTCAGATCCACCGGTGTGCCTTCGACATAGGGAGATATGAATGTTACAGGAGACAGTGCCAGATGGCCCGGGACAGGGGGGTGAAGATACTGGAAATCAACTCTGAGAGCCCAGCCGTAGGTCCTGGTACCCTGCACAGGGGTCCCCTTGCTTACAAAAGGGCAAGAGATGCCACCCTATCCATCCTCCCGGACCTGCTGTCCTGAGGCAGGATCAGGCAAAAAGGGTTTCATAGAGGTCCTGGACAGAGCCCACCCCCGCAAGCCAAATGCCAGGGGGCGCCTGAATATCAGGGATGGTATTGCGCGAGGTTATGCACCTGGTGAATCCCAGCCGCGCTGCTTCCCTCAGACGCAGGAGGGGCTGGTTTACGCCCCGGACCTCTCCTGCAAGGCCTACCTCGCCAAAGATGATAGTTTTCATGTCCACGGGCCTGTTGAGGAAACTGGACAGCAGCGCGGCCACAAGAGCCAGGTCTGATGCAGGCACTTCCAGCCTCAGCCCGCCTGTAACGTTAACAAAGATGTCCTGGTCTCCCAATTCAAGACCCAGCCTTTTGCCGAGTATAGCCACCAGGAGGGCGACGCGGTTAGGATCGACCCCGATACAGGTGCGCCTGGGAACACCAAACGGACTTGTCCCCACAAGGGCCTGAACCTCCAGCAGCAAAGGCCTTGATCCCTCTAGACAAGGGATGACCACAGAACCAGAAGCACCTTCAGGTCTTTGTTGCAGGAAGATGAGCGATGGATTTCCCACTTCCTTCAGACCGCTATCGCGCATTTCAAAGACCCCCACCTCGTTTGTGGAACCGTAACGGTTCTTCACCGAACGCAAGACCCTGTAAAGGTGATTGGACTCTCCCTCAAAATATAAGACGGTGTCAACAAGGTGCTCGAGTATCTTTGGCCCTGCTATTGCTCCCTCCTTCGTTACGTGGCCTATGAGGAATACGGGCGTCGCCGTTGACTTGCCGAACCCGAGCAATTTGGCGGCCACCTCCCTCACCTGGCCCACGGTGCCCGGGGCGGAGGCCAGTTCCTCAGAATACATGGTCTGGATAGAATCAATGGCCAAAACGGCAGGTCTAAGTTGTTCGGCCTTCAGCAGGCAGTCCTGAATACTTGTCACAGGCAGCACGTAGAGCAGGGGTGAGGAGATGCCAAGGCGCTGCGCGCGCATCTTTATTTGGGCCGCTGACTCTTCTCCCGTGACGTAGAGAACCTTCAGCCCCGAGCGAGCGAGACAGTCCAGTACCTGAAGAACCAGGGTGGATTTGCCGATTCCAGGCTCCCCTCCTATCAGTATGAGTGAGCCAGAAACTATCCCGCCGCCCAGGATCCTATCAAATTCGCCTATTGTAGTCTTGATTCGTATCTGGTGGTCGATGGCGATGGCATCTATTGTCTGGGGGTCGGGACAGGGCATTTTTTCTCTGTCCGCAGGTGTGCTCTCCAGCTTGGTTTCGGCAAGGCTGTCCCATTTGCCACAGTCAGGGCAACGCCCCATCCACTTTGGGGTCTGGTAGCCGCAGTTCTGGCATATGAAGACAGTATGAGGTCTCTTTGCCACTGACATGGCCCTCCTGCACCAACCCGAATGAGATGCCTAGTTCATCCGGATCTTGCGTACTTTTGGAGTCAGGGATTCCCAGAAAGCCCAAACAGGTTCTGTTCCTTTTTCATAGTGACTGTCGGGAGGGCTTCGTCAGGCACTAAAATCTAAGAAAACTTCGTGACAGACGCTATATACACCTACACATCGCCGCACGTCCAAAAGGCACCAGCATTATTAAATTTTAGTGCCTGACCAGCCCGGGAGGCTCGGAATCGAAGAAAAAGGAACAGAACCTGTAACATCCAAAATTTCCTCAAAGTACGCTTATAGGTTGCCGAATGACCCCACGATGGTCCCTATCAAATCATTCCCGCGCCCGCCTGCATCGGGTAGAAAGGAGGGAATCCAATTCTCCCAAAAGGTTATGGACTCCCGCCCGCCTGACGATCGGGCAGGCTTCCGTGGGAGTGAGGAAAAAAGGGACTTTCTCAATAGTCTGTTAAGTCGGATGAACCAGATTTCTTTTCTAGCAATGCGGTAGACTAGTGTCAAACTTAATCCCAGATTATGCTCGAAGCCCAGCCGAATCAATTTAAGGCAATGGGTCGTTCCCCCTGCCTGTAAGCAGGCAGGGAAGCAGCGTTGGGAGGTCCTTGGAAGACTGCATCTACCGAATGAGCCTTCCTTGAACCCTCGTGGCGGTCCGAGCAGGGATGCTCAGGTTGCGGATATTGCGGCCTATCACGAAGCGCCCAGGCATCCTGTCTGCCCTGCCCGCCGGGCAGGCAGGGAGGACCGCCCCCCTATAAGGAGTCAGAT